>DASSCD010000136.1:0-22383 GCA_035698005.1 Gaiellaceae bacterium
CGAAGGTGACCGTCCACTCCACGGTGCCCGTGAACTCGATGTCCGTCTGCTGGTCGACGCCCGGTCCCTCGAGGTGGAAGCTGTGGATCTCCGACTTGTCCTCGACACGGACGACATACGTGCCCGGGTCGAGCTGGGTCAGCCTGGCTCCCTGCGCGTTCCGCAGCGAGATCTCGAACCCCGGTCCGACCTCCCCGCGGAGGACCGGCGCTTGCGCCGGCGCCGCCGCGCCGTCGGCCGCGCCGAGCAGGACCGCGGCGAGGGCGAGCATTGCGGGGGTGACGGCAGCTCTCATCGCCACCTGACTACGCACGGCGCGCCGGACCGGATTGCTCAGGCACGGAGCTCGGCGTCGAAGCGGTCGCGCAGCGCTTCGACGATCCCGCCGCGCAGCTGGGCGGCCTCCTCGTCGGTGAGCGTACGCTCGGACGACTGGAAGGCGAGGTGCAGGGCCACGGACTTCCGCCCCTCCCCGACCTGGTCGCCGCGGTAGACGTCGAAGACGCGGACGTCGCGCAGTAGCGACCCGCCCGCCTCGTGCGCCGCGCTCACGAGCGCGCCGACCTCGACGTCCTCCGCGACCGCGACGGCGATGTCCTGGCGCACGGCCGGGTACGTGATCACGTCCTCGTAGACGACCCGCTCGGGCACCTCTGCGAAAAGCGTCCCGAGGTCGAGCTCGAACGCTCCCCAGACCCCGTCGAGCACCGCGGGGTGGAGCTCGCCGAGCCAGCCTGCCTCGGTCCGGGCCGCCTTCCCCGGATGGAGCAGCGCGTGTGACCCGCGCTCGACCGTCAACTCCAGGCCGAGCGCGCCGTACAGCGTCTCGAGGACGCCCTTCACCACGGGGTACCCGCCGGCCACGAGCCCGGCGACACGCCAGTGCTCGTCCGGCAGCTGCTCGCCGGAGGGGAGGTAGACGCGTGCGATCTCGAACAGCGCGACGTGCTCGGCACCCGCGTCGACCCCGGTTCGTGCGGCCTCGACGAGCCCGGGGACGATCGTCGTGCGCAGAATCGCCTGATCCGACGTCATCGGGCTGGGCAGCCGGATCGCGTTCGGGTCCGGATCCGACGCGACGAGGCTCCACGTGTACGCCTCGGACAGCCCGGCGCCCACCAGCACGTCCTCGACCACCCGGCGCAGGTGCTGCTCCTTCGTCAGCCGACCCCGAACGTGCCGGCGGAGCGGCATCGTGTACGGGATCTGGTCGAGCAGGGGCCGCGCGACCTCCTCGATCAGGTCGACCTCACGCGTGACCTCGCGCGCTCTCCAGGTCGGAACGGTCACGTCCCACTCGTCGGAGACGTCGAACCCGAAGCCGGTCAGGGTCGCGCGCTGCAGCTCGGGCTCGACGTCGATCCCGATCAGCTTCGAGGCCCGCTCCGGCCGATACCGAACCACCGGCCGCTCCGGCAGCCCGCGGTGCAGGTCGACATCGCCCGTCAGCCGAGCCCCTGCGAGGTCGACGAGCATTCGGCTCGCAAGGATGGCCGCGTTCTCGGCCAGGTACGGGTCGACTCCCTTCTCCCAGCGGTTCGAGCCTGCCGTGCGCAACGCGAGTCGCTCGGACGAGCGGAGGATCCCGAGCGGCTCGAAGTTCGCGGCCTCGAGGAGGACATCCGTCGTCGACTCCGTGACCTCGCTGTCCTCGCCGCCCATGATCGCGGCGAGCGCCACCGCCTTCTCGCCGTCGGTGATGAGGAGGTCCTGGCGCTCGAGCGTCCGCAGGGTCCCGTCGAGCGTGCGCAGCTCCTCGTCCGCGCGGGCGCGGCGGACGACGATGCGACCGCCCGCGAGCTTCGTGCGGTCGAACGCGTGCAGCGGGCTTCCCCAGACGTGCATCACGTAGTTCGTGACGTCCACGACGTTCGAGATCGAGCGCATGCCTGCGAGGAAGAGGCGCGACCGGAGCCACTGCGGGGACGGGCCGATCGCGACGTCGCGGAACACGCGGCCGATGTAGCGCGGGCATCCGTCGAAGTCCTCGATCGTGACGTCGACCTCCTCGCGGTCGACGACCTTCGGGTCGTCGAGGTCGGGCGGATGCAACTCGCCGTCGAGCAGCGTCGCCACCTCACGTGCGATCCCGACCATCGAGAGCAAATCGACCCGGTTGACCGTCGGCGTCACGTCCAGGACGTGGTCGCGAATGGGGAGCACGTCGACGAGCGGCGTGCCCGGCTCCGGGCCGTCCGCGAGCACCATAATCCCGGCGTGATCGTCACCGAGGCCGACCTCGTCCTCGGCGAGGATCATCCCGCGCGAGAGCTGGCCACGGAGCTCGACCTCGCTCAGCGGCCGGTCGAGGATCGGGAGCATCGCTCCCGGGAGCGCGACCGCGACCGTGGCGCCGGCTTCGAAGTTCCAGGCGCCGCAGACGATCTGGCGTGCGTCGCCCTCCCCCACGTCGACGTGGCAGACGCGCAGCCGGTCGGCATTCGGATGAGCCTCGACCTCGAGCACGCGGCCGACGAGGAAGTGTTCGAGGTTTCCGTCGACGTCGGGCACGCCGACGTCGAGCACGCTGTCCACCTGGGCTGCAGAGGTGTAGAGCCGGTCGGCTATCTCGTGCGCCGTGGCGTGGACGGTGACGTACTCGCGGAGCCAGGTCAGCGGGACGTCCATCAGAACTGCTCCAGGAAGCGAGGGTCGTTGCGCCAGAGCTCGCGCAGGTCCGGGATCCCGTGCCGGAGGACCGCGATCCGCTCGGGGCCCCACCCGAACGCGAAGCCCGTGTAGCGCTCCGGGTCGTAGCCGACGAGCTCGAAGAGGTTCGGGTCGACCATGCCCGAGCCCCCGACCTCGATCCAGCCCGAGTGCCGACAGACGGGGCACCCGGTGCCATCGCAGACGTGACACGAGACGAGCGCCTCGACGGACGGCTCCGTGAACGGGAAGTGATGCGTTACGAATCGGGTGCGCCGGTTCTCGCCGAAGAGCGCCTTCAGGAGGTAGTCGAGCGTCCCGAGGAGGTCGCTCAGCGTGATGCCCTCGTCGACGGCGAGCCCCTCGATCTGGTGGAACGTCGGTGTATGCGTCGCGTCCGGGGTGTCGCGCCGGTACACCCGCCCGGGGCAGATCACGTACACGGGGGGCTGCCGCTTCTCCATCGTGCGGATCTGCGCGGGCGACGTCTCGGTGCGCAGCACGGTCTCGTCGTCGAGGAACAGCGTCTGCAGGGGCGACCGGGTCGGATGTCCGAGCGGAAAATTGAGCGCGTCGAAGTTGTAGTGCGTCGTCTCGACCTCGCGCCCGTCGACGATCGAATAGCCCATCCCGAGGAAGATGTCCTCGAACTCGCGCCTGATCTGCGTGATGAGGTGGAGGTGCCCGCGGCGAACCGTCTCGCCGGGCATGGTCACGTCCACCCGCTCCTCGGTGAGCCGGCGGTCGAGCTCCGCGCGCTCGAGGTCGGCCTCGCGCGTGTCGATCGCCGCCTCGAGCCGCTCGCGGAGCTGGTTCAGCGCCATCCCGGTCTCGCGGTCACGAACCTCGCGGAGCGCGAGCTTCAGGGCGCTCTTCCGGCCGAGGTACGCGACGCGCACGCGCTCGACGTCGTGCGCGGTGGCGGCGGCCGCGACCGCGGCCAGTGCTTCCTGCTCGAGCGCCTGGGGATCCATGGGGGTGAGCGAGGTTACCAACGGCCCCGCGGCGGACTCAGGCCGGCTCCGGACGCTCGGCGCAAGGCTCCGACGTACACGCCTCCGAGCACGAGAAGCCCGCCGAGGAGCAGGCCCGGGCCTACCGGCTCGTCGTCGAGCCAGGCCGAGAGGACGACGGTCACGATCGGCACGAGCACGAACAGGTAGGCGAACCGCGAGGCCGGCCAGCGGGCGAGCACGACGAGGTTCAGGACGAAGACGACGACAGTGCCGAAGACGACGAGGTACGCGAGCGCGAGCCACGTGTCGCTCTCGTCGGGAAGCACGATCGCCTCTCCTGCGAAGAGCGAGGCGACGACGAGAACGAGCGCCCCGGCGGTCGTCCCGACGGCGTTCGTCGTCACGGGGTGGACCTGCGGGAGCCAGCGGACGAGCACGGATGCCTGCGCGAAGCAGAGCGCGCTCGCGAGCGCCGCGAGCAGTGAGAGGAACGGCAGAGCCTCCCGCAGCGGCGCCTGCGACATGACGACGACGCCGACGAGGGCGATCACGGCTCCGAGGAGGGATGCGCCGCGCAGCCGCTCCTGGCGCTCGGCGACGGCGAGCAGGAGCGTGAGCAGCGGCACGAGCGCGAGGACGATCTGGCCGAAGCCGGCGTGGAGCTCGACGAGCGCGTAGTAGGCGAGCGCGTACGTCGCGCCGAACTGCAGCACCCCGTAGACGACTGCGCCGCCGAGTGCCCGTCCCCGCGGGAGCTCGAGCCGGAGCGCGGCCATGAGCGCGAGGAAGAGCGCCGCCGAGAGCGCGAAGCGCAGCCCGGCTCCCCACAAGGGGTCGAGCTCGCGGTTCGAGAAGCGGACGCCGACGCCGTTGCCGCCCGCGAGCACCGCGCTCGCGAGGAACGCGGCCAGCGTGAGTCGCTCCTCGGCGTGCATGCGGGCCCCATCTTCACCCGGACGGTGGTTCAATCGACGCGTGAGCTATCCGGAGGCATTCGCCGAGGCCTACGACGTGTGGGCGGCGGACATGACCGAGGACGTCCCCTTCTACGTCAAGCTCGCGAAGGAGGCGGACGGGCCGGTCGTCGAGCTCGCGGTCGGCACGGGCCGCGTCGCGATCCCGGTCGCGCGGGCGATCGGCCGGGAGGTCATCGGCATCGACTCCTCGCCCGCGATGCTCGCGCAGGCTGGCGAGGCCGGCCGCGGACTCCTCGATCTCCGGCTCGCGGACATGCGCGACCTCCGGCTCGACGAGCCGGCGGCGCTGATCTACTGCCCCTACCGCGCGCTCCTGCACCTGCCGACCTGGGCGGACCGGAGGGTCGTCTTCGAGCGCGTCGCTGCCAACCTGCGGGCCGGCGGTCGGTTCGCCTGGAACGCGTTCGCGTTCGACCACGCGATCGCCGCACGCCTGGACGGGTTGCGCCAGGAGGACCCGGTACCGCACACGCTCCGGTACGGGGTCGGCGACGGCCGCATCGACATCGTGCTCGACTCCGGGGAGACGAGCTCGCTGTGGTGGGCGACGAAGAACGAGTGGCTGGGCCTGCTCGACGTCTCCGGGCTCGAGGTCGAGGCGCTCTACGGCTGGTTCGACCGCCGACCCTTCGACGACGAGAGCCGCGAGTTCGTATGGGTCGCCCGGAAGCCCGGTTGATGGCGCTCTACGACCGGATCGCGTCGATCTACGACCCGTGGAGCCGCTCGGTCACCGAAGACATCGCGTTCTACGTGGAGCAGGCGCTCGCCTCGGGCGGGCCCGTCGTCGAGCTTGCGGTGGGGACCGGCCGGATCGCGGTGCCGATCGCTCGCGCGGGCGTCGCCGTTATCGGCGTGGACTCCTCGCCCGAGATGCTCTCGGAAGCGCGTGCGGCCGCGGCTGCCGCCGGCGTCTCGCAACTCCTCGACCTGCGTCTCGGAGACCTCCGCGAGCCGCGGGTTGACGAGCGCGTCCCGCTCGCGATCTGCCCCTTCCGCTCGCTGCTGCACATGGAGACCGAGTCGGAGAAGCTCCGGGCGCTGCGCGCCGCGCGCGAGCTGCTGGAGCGGGGCGGGCGCTTCGTCTTCGACGTCTTTGCCCCGAGCCCCGAGGACATCCAGGAGACGCACGACCGCTGGCTCGAGCGAGAGCCCGGCATTTTCGAGCGAGCGGTGTGGGACGAGGGCTCGCGGACGCTCTCGCTCTCCGTCCGCTCGGACGGCGGCGCCGAGACGACGTTCGGCTTGCACTGGCTCTCCGCGGCCGAGTGGCTGCGTCTGCTCGACGAGGCCGGCCTCGAGGTGGACGAGCTGTACGGCTGGTTCGACCTGCGCCCCTACGAGGAAGAGGAGGACATGGTGTTCGTCTGCCGTCGCGCCGGCTAGAGCGGCTCGACGACGTCCCCGAGCGCGATCTCGCCTCCGTCGACGACGTGGGCGAGCATCCCGCGGCGCCCGTCCAGCTCCGAGCGCAGCCCGTCTCGGAGCGCGTCCATCTTGTGGCACGGGTCGCACACCATCGTGACCTCGAGCACCGCCTCGCCGACGCGGATCCGCTGCCCGACCGGCCAGTCGTGGACGTTCACTCCCTCGACGGTGACGTTCTCGCGGATCGCCCCAGGCTCGACGCCGACCGCGTCCAGGTGCTCCTTCGAGACGAGGAGGACCTCGCGACGGGGCGGGTTCGCGTGCGCGCACCCGTCGAAGCCCCGGCTCTCGAGCGCCCGCACGTGCTCTCGCGGCTCGGAGCGGCCGCTCCCGCGCTCGGGCGAGACGAAGAGACCGACCACGTTTGCCATCGCAGGAGGGTATCCGTAGAGTCGGAGCCGCCGTGATCTGGCTCATCGTGCTCCTCGTCATCGTCCTGTTGCTGGTCCTCGCGGCGGTCGCGCTGTACAACCGGCTCGTCCGGCTGCGGAACCGCGTCGACAACGCGTGGGCACAGATCGAGGTCCAGCTCAAGCGGCGCTGGGACCTCATCCCGAACCTCGTCGAGACCGTGAAGGGCTACGCGGCGCACGAGCGCGAGACCTTCGAGGCGGTGACCGAGGCCCGCACCCGCGCGCAGCAGGCGCAGACGCCGGGCGAGGCGGCACAGGCGGAAGGGATCCTCGGCGCCGCGCTCGGGCGCCTCTTCGCCGTCGCGGAGGCCTACCCGGAGCTGCAGGCGGACGAGAACTTCCGCCAGCTGCAGACGGAGCTCGCCGAGACGGAGAACAGGGTCGCCGTCAGCCGCCAGGTCTACAACGACTCCGTGCTCACGTACCACAACGCGATCCAGACGTTCCCCGGCGTGGTCTTCGCGGGGCCGTTCGGCTTCAACCGGCGCGAGTTCTTCGAAGTCGAGGAGGCGGCACAACGGGAGGCGCCGGTCGTCGACTTCTAGCGCCGGTCGTCGCCCTCGGGGCGGCCGCGCTCCTCGCCCTCGCTCTCCCCGGGGCTGCCAGGGCGGAATCGTTCTCGCTGCTCTCCGCCGACGTCGGCGTCGACGTGCAGCCGGACGGCTCGATCGGGGTCAGCGAGCGGCTCGAGGTCGCCTTCTCGGGCGACTTCCACTACGGCTACCGCGACATCCCGCTCCGCCCGGGGGAGTCCTTCGCGCGCCCGTCGGTGGTGGAGCGCGGCATCGCGTACCGGCAGGGGAGGAAGACCGATCTCGAGCCCGGGCCGCTGCGCACCTTCGGAGTCGAGCGCAACGGCGACCGCGTGCGAATCGTCTGGTACTTCGACGCCTCGAACGAGACGCGGGCGTTCACGATCTCGTACACGCTCATCGGGGTGGCCGTCGGCTACGACGACGTGGTCGACGTGAACCTCAAGGTCTGGGGCGACCAGTGGGACGAGCCGCTCGCACGGCTCGAGGCGGCCGAGAACGCGCCGGGCAAGATCCTCCGCGGCTGGGGGAAGCCCGTGTGGGTCCGGGGCGACGTCGAGCTGAGCGGCAACCGCGCCACGCTGCGCGCGGTCTCGGTGCCCGCACGCCAGTACGTCGAGCTGCGTACGCTTGTCCCGCGGGCTGCGTTCACCTCGACGACGGGGATGAAGGTCCGCCGCGGGAACGCGCTCGACCGCATCGTCGCCGAGGAGCTCGCCGACGCCGCGGCCTACCAACGAGACCAGGACCGGATCGACGACTGGGTCTCGCACCCCCTCCGCACGGTGGGAGCGCTCGCAGCCGTCGCCCTCCTCCCCGCGCTCGCTGTCATCGGCCTCGTCTTCCTGATCTTCGGGCGCGAGCGGCGCACGGGCTACGACCGCGAGTACGAGCAGGAGCCTCCGACCGACACGCCGCCGGCGCTCGTCCCCGTGCTCCTGCGCCAGGGCGGGGACGCGGGGTCGTACGAGTTCACCGCGACGCTGTTCGATCTCGTCCGCCGAGGCGTCTACAAGGCGGAGCCGACGACGACCGAGCGGCCGATCTGGGCGGGGCTGCGCCACGAGACCGTGGCCGATCTCGAGCTCTCGCCCGGCGTGCGGGACGAGCTGGCGCCGTGGGAGGAGAAGGTCGCGGACGTCGTCGACGCCGTGCTCGACGGCGGGTCCGAGCGGCTCTCGCGCTTCCGCGACGAGATCGAGGACGAGCGCGCGACGATGTCAAAGCGCTTCCAATCGTTCCAGAGCGCGGTCGGTCGCGAGGTGGAGCGGCGCGGCTGGTTCCGGTCGGTCGGCGCCCTCGCGCTCGCCGTCGCGATCGTCGCCTTCGCGGTCGCCGCGGGTATCCTCGGCTGGCTCGCGCTCGACGGCTGGCGCACGGTGTACCCGCGTTTCTCCGACGTCGTCCTGATCGCGCTCGCCGGGTGCCTGCTCGCCGGCGCGGCGCTCCTGTTCGCGACGCTCCTCTTCGCCCGCCGTGTGTGGCGACGCCGGAGGAAAGCCGGGCAGCTCGAGGCCCAACGCTGGGAAGCATTCCGCCGCTACCTCACCGACTTCCCGCGGCTGCACGAGGCGCCGCCGGCGACGCTCGAGCTGTGGGAGCGCTACCTCGTCTACGGGATCGCGTTCGGGATCGCCGAGCGCGTGCTCCAGGGGGCGCAGCTGCACATGCCCGAGGCGCTCCACGAGGCGAGCACGATCTACTGGATCTCGCCGACCGGGGATCTCGGATCGGGCGCGACGAGCCTCTCCATCGGCGACCTCGCCTCCGGCTTCGGCGACGCGCTCGCTCCTCCCAACTCCGGCGGGAGCGGCGGTGGCGGCGGTTTCTCGGGCGGAGGAGGCGGTGGCGGGGGCGGCGGAGGCGGCGGCTTCGGCTAACTCGGTGTCACAGACACCGAATCGTGTCAAGCCCAAACGCAAAGGAGTTCGCGCCAACACAGGCGCGCCGCCCCGGCACTGCTTTCAACGGGCGTGACGTGTCCCGCGGGCGAGCATGTGCCCGGCCGAAGACGAGCGGTGTCTGACCACGGGTGTCTCACGCTTCGCGGCGCGCGAGCTCGTAGAGGGCGATCGCGCCCGCGGCCGCGACGTTCAGCGACTCGGCGTGACCCGCGAGCGGGATCGTGGCCCGTTCGCCGTCGAGCCCTTCCGGCAGTCCCTCGCGCTCCGAGCCGAGCAGGAACGCGACCGGCGGGGCCAGATCGACGTCGGCCAGCGGCACGCCGCCGTGGGCGACGAGGGCGACCCGCCGACGCGGCAGGTCGTCCCAGCCGACGAGCGGCACACGGAAGATCGCGCCCGCGGAGGCGCGCAGGGCGCGCGGGCCGAGGGGGTCGGCGCAGCCAGGTGAGAGCGCGACGCAGCCACCGAACGCGTCCGCCGAGCGGAGGAGCGCGCCGACGTTGCCGGGGTCGCCGACACGCCATAGGCCCAGGCCGACCTCGCGCGCGCCGCGAGGCAGCTCCGCGGCCCGGTAGACGCCGACGACGCGCGGCGCGTGGCCGAGAGTCGACAACCCCGCGAGGAGCTCGGGGGCGACGTTCTCGCCCGCGACCAGCAGCTCCACTGCCTCGACGCCCGCCGCCGAGGCGGCCTCGACGAGGTCCTCGCCCTCGGCTGCGAATAGGCCCGTCTCCTCGCGGTGCTTGCGAGCAGAGAGAAGCTTCCGGACGAGCCGGAGCTTCTCGTTCTGTCGCGACGTGATCAGGCGGCTTTCGACGCGTCGCCGTCGAGGGCGGCCTTCGCCCGCTCGGCGACGACGGCGAACGCCTGCGGATCCGAGACCGCGAGGTCTGCGAGCGACTTGCGGTCGAGCTCGATACCCGCCGCCTTCGCGCCGGCCATGAAGCGGTTGTACGAGAGACCGTTCGCACGGGCGGCCGCGTTGATGCGCACGATCCAGAGCGACCGGAAGGTCCGCTTCTTCGCCTTGCGGTCGCGGTAGGCATACACGAGCGAGTGCTCGACCTGCTCCTTCGCGAAGCGGTAGCTCGACTTCTTGCGCCCGTAGTAGCCCTTCGCCTGCTCGAGGACCTTGGCCCGCTTCTTCCGTGCGTGGACGGCACGTTTGACCCTGGGCACCTCAGCCCCTTCCCAGCAGCTTCTTCACGTTCTTCCGGTCGCTAGACGCGACCAGCGCGTGCTGCCGCCCGCGCTTCCGCTTCCCCGGACGGCTCGTGATCTGGTGCCCCGGAGGGGTGGTCCGGTGACGCCGGCGGCGCAGGATCTTCCCCGTCGCGCTGAGCCGGAAGCGCTTCTTCGCTCCCCTGGCTGTCTTCATCTTTGGCATCGGCTTTCACTCCCACGTTCTTGTTCGGCGCGAGGACCATGACCATGTTGCGACCGTCGAGGAGAGGCTGCTGCTCGATCGAGCCGAGCTCCTTCACGTCCTCCGCCAGCCTCATCAGCAGGTTCCGACCGCGGTCCGGGTGCAACGTCTCGCGCCCCCGGAACATGATCGTGACCTTGACCTTGGCGCGCTGGCCGAGAAAGCGCTCGACGTGCCCCTTCTTGGTCTCGTAGTCGTGTACCCCGATCTTGGGCCTGAACTTGATCTCCTTGACCTGGATCTGCAGCTGGTGCTTGCGGGCCTGCTTGGCGCGCTGCTCCTGCTCGTAGCGGTACTTCGAGTAGTCCATGACCCGCGCGACGGGTGGGTCTGCGTTCGCCGCGACCTCGACGAGGTCGAGGCCCTTCTTGAACGCGAACTCCAGCGCCTCCGGCGTCGGGGTGATCCCGACCTGGCCCCCGTTCTCGTCGACGAGCCGGACGCGCGGGACGCGGATCTCCTCGTTGATGCGCTCCTCCCGCTTGCGCGGAACGACCCGGTCCATGGTGGGCCGGCGGCGGCGCGGTCTCAAAGGCCCTTCACCAAGCTCTCAGTTCCCTCCTTGCAGACGACAAAACCGCTGCAAGCAGCGGCTTTTCTCCCTTCCAACCGGCTCGGTTGAACCCCCGCGAGATCACGCCCGGGAGGTGAGGAAGCTGTCCGCTCCTGCTTGCAGAGCCGGGATGGTATCAGCCCCGCATCGCGCAAGACCGGAATCCGCCTCCGCGGACTCCGGTCGCGCGACACTCCCTGAAGGCGTCCGCTCGCGCGGCCGCTGCGGAAGCCACGACTCAACGATGCTCCGGGTCCGCCTCGGACGCGAGCTCGCGAAACCTCCCGAGGAGTTCGTCGAGCGACACCGTCGACTGCTGTCCCCCGCGCTCGCGAACTGCCAGCTGCTTGCCGAGCTCGCGCCACGCTCTCGCGGCCTCGGCCTCCCGGTCGCCGTAGACGATCACGAACGGCACCTTCTCGAGCTCGGCTTCGCGGATCCGCTTGCCGAGCGTGTCGTCGCGGTCGTCGACCTCGACGCGGAAGCCCTCCTGCGCGAACCGCGCACGGAGCTCCGCGGCTGCCTCGCGATGCCCCTCGCCAACCGGCACGATGCGCGCCTGCACCGGCGCGAGCCAGAACGGGAACGCGCCTCCGTAGTGCTCGACGAGGATGCCGATGAACCGCTCGAGCGATCCCAGCAGCGCCCGGTGGATGACGACCGGCGCGTGCTCGCGGTTGTCCGCGCCCATGTACGTGAGGCCGAACTGGACCGGCATCTGGTAGTCGAGCTGGATGGTCCCCATCTGCCAGCTCCGTCCGAGGACGTCCGTCATGTGGAGGTCGATCTTGGGGCCGTAGAACGTCCCCTCGCCCGGCGAGACGACGTACTCCATCTCGTGGCGCCGCAGCGCCTCCTCGAGCGCCGACTCGGCGTGATCCCACTGCTCGTCGGTCCCCAGGCGCTTCTCCGGCCGCGTGGAGAGCTCTGCCCTCGGCGTCACCCCGAAGCGGTCGTAGAGGTACCTGACGAAATCGATCATGCCGTCGATCTCGCCCTGGATCTGATCCTCGGTGACGAAGACGTGCGCGTCGTCCTGGGTGATGTGCTTGACGCGCAGGAGGCCGTGCAGCGTCCCGCCGCGCTCGTCGCGATGGAGCGTCGACGACTCCGCGTACCGCAGCGGGAGGTCGCGGTAGGAGCGGAGTTGCGAGCCGAAGAGGAGCATGTGGCCCGGGCAGTTCATCGGCTTCAGCGCGAGCGGCAGCTCGCCCTCGTGCTGCCGGACGAAGAACATGTTCTCCTCGTAGTTCTCGTAGTGCCCCGAGGTGACGTACGTGTCGATGTCGTACAGGAG
Organism: Gaiellaceae bacterium; assembly: GCA_035698005.1. Taxonomy (GTDB): domain Bacteria; phylum Actinomycetota; class Thermoleophilia; order Gaiellales; family Gaiellaceae; genus GMQP-bins7. The sequence goes on from DASSCD010000136.1 coordinate 12,137, forward strand.
CGGCGTCTTCACCTCGAGGTAGCCGCGCCGGAGGTTCTCGCGCCGGCGCAGATCCTCGAGTGAGTTCCAGATCACCATGCCCCGCGGGTGCCAGAACGGGGACCCCGGCGAGTGCTCCGAGAGGTGGAAGAGGTCGAGGTCTCGCCCGAGGCGGCGGTGGTCGCGCGCCCGTGCCTGCTCGAGCCGCTCGAGGTGCGCGTCGAGGTCCGCCTGGGAGTAGAAGGCCGTCCCGTAGATTCGGGTCAGCTGCGTGTTTCGCTCGTCGCCCCGCCAGTACGCGCCCGCGATCCCCGTGAGCTTCAGCGCCTTGATCGGCGAGGCGTCCTGCAGGTGCGGCCCCCGGCAGAGGTCGGTGAAGTCGCCTTGCGTGTAGAGCGAGATCGGGCCCTCCGCCTCGCGCGCCAGCTCGACCTTGTACGGCTCGCCCTCCTCCTCGAAGCGGGCGAGCGCCTCCTCGCGCGCGATCTCCTGGCGTTCCCAGGCTCTCCCCTCTGCGATCTCGCGGCGCATCTCCTCCTCGATCGCCTCGAGGTCGGCCTCGGAGATCGGCTCCGGAAACTCGAAGTCGTAGTAGAAGCCGTCCGCGATCGGCGGGCCGATCGCGATCTTGACACCCGGGTGGAGCCTGATCACCGCCTCGGCGAGGAGGTGCGCGGTCGAATGGCGGAGGACGGCGAGCGCGTCCTCGTCCTGCGTGTCGCGCGTCGTCAGAACCTGGATCCGCTCGCCGTCGTCGAGCGGCAGGCGCAGGTCACGGGTCGAGCCGTCGACCCGGAGGAGCACGGCTTGCTCCGCGAGCCTGGGGCCGATCGCGCGCGCAGCGTCGAGACCCGTGGCGCCGTCGGGGAGCTCGAGCTCGGTCGCGTCGGGGAGGACGACCTTCATCGCGCGGGAGGAGCGAGCGAGGGCAGGCGCGGCCCGGGAGCTACGAGCGGGCTGTGTCCCGGGACATCACGCTGCGCAGCGTACCGCGTGGCGGCCGCCCGCGCCGCACGGAGAAGTGCAGCGTGGGACACCACCCCACGGAACCATGCGGGTTCGAACCCCCTCGGTGTCAGACACCGGGGTGGAGCGTTGCTACAAATGGCCGGTGCGCGCCTGGCTCGTCGTGGTCGTGGCTCCGCTGCTGCTCCTCGTGCTCCTGCTCGCCCGCCCGTCGATCGACGGCACGTGGGAGAACCACCCCGCGCACTTCTGGCTCGTTCTCGGCGCGGCTGCGCTCGCGACGGCCCTCGGCTGGGCGGTCAACGTCGCCGCGCGCAGGCGACGCGACGCCCGCCTGCTCCTCATCTCGCTCGCCTTCATCGCCAGCTCGGGCTTCTTCGGCCTGCACGCGCTCGCGACCCCGGGCGTGCTGCTGGAGGGCCCGAACGCCGGCTTCGAGCTCGCGACCCCGTTCGGGCTCCTCATCGCGGGGATCTTCGCCGCCTCCTCCGCGCTCGAGCTCTCGCCGCAGCGCGCCGCCCTCGTCATCCGCGGCGCGAACGTCCTCCTCGGCGCGCTCGTCGCGCTCATGGCCGTCTGGGCGTTCGTCTCCCTGACGGAGCGCCCGCCGCTCGACGACCCGCTCGCGGCGGAGGAGCTGAACGGCTGGCAGCTCGTCCTGGCGGCGGTCGGCGTCGGGCTGTACGCGCTCGCGGCGCTCGGCTACCTGCGCCTATACCGACGGCGACCGGCGCGGTTCGTCTTCACGTTCGCGATCGCCTTCGCGCTCCTGGCCGAGGCGATGATCGTGATCGCATGGGCGACGAACTGGCAGGTCTCGTGGTGGGAGTGGCACATCCTCATGCTCGGCGCGTTCGTCCTCATCGCGCACACCGCGCGTACCGAGTGGCACGAGGAGCGGTTCAGCGCCCTCTACCTCGACGAGACGCTCGCCGGGGCCCGTGACGTGAGCGTCGTCCTCGCCGACCTCGCCGGCTTCACGCGGTACGCGGAGCGGCACGACGCCGCCGAGGTCGCGGCCATGCTGAACGGCTACTTCGAGCGCATCGTCCCGCTGATGGAGCAGGCGGGCGGCGAGGTGCACCAGATCGTCGGCGACGAGCTGATGGTCGTCTTCGGCAAGGACGGCGACGAGCCCGAGCACCCGTTGCACGCGGCGCGGGCTGCACTCCTCCTGCAGCGCGCGGCGGACGACGTCGCGGGCGAGCACGAGGGCTGGCCGCGCTTCCGCGTCGGCGTGAACAGCGGAGAGGTGCACGCCGGCGTCGTCGGCGGCGAGAGCGGACATCGGAAGCACGGGATCGTCGGGGACGTCGTGAACCTGGCCTCCCGGCTGGAGGCCGAGGCGCCGGTCGGCGGCGTCCTCATCGGCGAGGCGACCTTCCGGCGGCTGGGAGCCGGGGCCGTGGTCGAGGCGCTCCCGCCCCACCAGGTGAAGGGGAAGGAGCAGGCGGTCGCCGCCTACCTGCTGCACGACCTTGCGGACGAGCCGGCCTGACGACGCGCGGGAGAAGCACGTGCCGCCCGCTCGCGCGCGAGCCCGAGCACGCTGACGCCCGCCGTAGACTCAGGCGATGAGCGAGACAGGCGCCGTGGAGCCGCGAGGCAGGCTCGCCCGACTCGCCCGCTGGCCGCTCGACCGGCTCGGCGAGGTCGCCCGCGGGGTCGCGACCGCCCTGCCGCGGGCGGTCGAGGATCTCTTCCGCGACCGCTGCACGCAGTACGCCGCCTCGATCGCGTACCGCGTGCTCTTCTCCCTCTTCCCGCTCACGATCTTCCTCGTCTCGATCTTCGGCCTCGTCCTGCAGGACGACGAGCTCCGGCAGCGGGTCATCGACGAGCTCGTGGACATCCTGCCCGTGTCGGAGTCGGGCCAGACGAACGTCGCGAAATCGATCGAGGGCATCGCAACGCCGCTCTCCGCCCTCGGCTTCGTCTCCCTGATCGCGCTCTTCTGGGGCGCCTCCGGGATGATGGCGTCGATCCGCATCGGCCTCGAGGCGGCGCTGAAGGTCGATCGCGGCCGGCCGGCCGCCAGGGCGAAGCTCGTCGACTTCACGCTCGTCGGCCTCTCCGGGCTGCTCGTCATCGTCGTCGTCGGCCTCTCCGCCTTCGCGGCGTTCTTCGGCCGGCTCGTCGACCGCATCGCGGAGAGCCTCGGCGTCACGGCGCCCTCGGGCTGGGTCCTGCGGGACGGCCTCCAGCTCCTGCTCGTCGCCACGATGGCCCTGCTCCTGTACCGCTTCGTCCCGGCACGCAAGCTGCGCCCTCGCGCCGCGATCGCCGGGGCCGTCCTCACCGCGGTCGGCACCTGGGGAGCGACGAAGGTGCTCGCGTTCGTCTTCGGCGACTTCTCGCGCTACAACCTCATCTACGGGTCGCTCGCCGGCGTGATGACGTTCCTCTTCTTCGTCTACGTCGTCGCCCTGATCCTGCTCCTCGGCGCCGAGTTCGCCTACGCGTGGTCACAGCCGCCGGGCCCGCCCGGCCCGCCGGCCCGCGAGCGCGTCCTGGGCGCGTTCCGCGCGCTCTTCGTGCACCACGAGGACGAGGAGCCACCGAGACCCGGCGTCCGCTAGCGGCAGACCCGGGCGCGCACGGTCGCTCCGGCCTCACGACCGCGGACGTCCGAGGCGACGGCGCTGAGCTGGTGCACGCCGCGGCGCTTGCCCGTCGTCCGCCAGTTGAGCGTGTAGATCCCGGCGGTGTTGCGGCGGACGCGGCCGATCTGGCGGGTGCCGTCGAAGAAGCCGACGGAGGAGATGACCGCGGGCGAGCTCGCGACCACCTGCAGGCGCGCGCGCGCCGCGAGGCAGGCGTTCTTCGCCGGGCTGATCCAGGTCACCGCGGGCCTGTTCACGACCGACATGCGGACGCCAGCGAAGCGCGAGTTCGGGTACGGGTTCGTCCCCTCGGTGTTGATGTTCTTCGTCTCCTGGAAGTCCGACGCGAAGACGCGCATGAACTCGGTGCCGGGCCGGAGCGGGTTCGCCTCGCGCGGGATCGAGAAGACGGCGATCCCCGTCTCCTCGTCGTAGGAGAGCGGCCCGACCGTCGTCCCGAACTCGCGGCCGAAGAAGAGGGTCAGCGAGTGGGGGTCGACGCCCGAGAGGGCGTCCCGCACGCGTGCGACGATCGTCGGACGGCCTGCTCCCACCCGCTTCGTGAGCACGGTGATGTTCGGCGGGCGCACGTCGTTGACCCACGAGCGCAGGACGTACGGGCCCGCGAGCGAGCGACCGGTGAACAGGTCGCGCCCGGAGTCGACCGAGACGTAGTACCGGCCCGGCGGGAGGAAGACGCCACCGGCCGCACCCACGTTGAAGAGGAAGTCCGGCATCGAGCCGTTCGCGTTGATCGGGATGCCCGCGTACCCGAGAACGTCGTTCTCGTCGAGCGAGCCGAGGAACCACGGGTGGATCGGCGCGTTCGAGCTGAGCAGCCTGCGGATGTCGGCGTCGATGCGCATGCGCGGGCGGGTGATCACGACGCCCGCGTTCACCGCTTGGCGGGGGATGTCGAGCGAGTAGATCGTCTCCCGGCCGTCCTCGTTGACCGAGGGGTCGACTCCGAAGATGCCGAGGATCGAGAACGGCGAGGTCGGCCAGCGGTAGACCTGTGCGCGGTTCTCCCCCGCGGTTGCGGTGTTACCGCTCTGGGTCGCGCGCAGGGCGATCACGCGCGAGCCCGTCAGCTGCGGGCGCGTGACCCTGAAGGCGTACGGGAGCCGGCGCACGACGTCGCCGCGCCGGAGGACGACGAAGCCGAAGTTGTCACCGTCCGCCGCGCCGGACGCCGCGCTCGCGGTCATCTGGACGACCGTCGTGCCGCCGGTGGCGAGCGAGAACGGCGGCGCGGCGATGCTCGCCCCCGCCGACGCGACCTGCGGAGTGACCTGGACGCTCCACGCACCGGCGCCGTCGCCGGCGTCCGAGATCGTGACCGCGAGCGTGCGGCTCGCGGCGCCCTGGTTGACGTCGAGGTACCCGAACGAGAGCGACTGCGGGCTCGTGAAGATCAACGGCCGGTCCGCGGCCGGGACGCTCACGAGGCCCGCCCCCTGCACGAGCACGCTCGCCTCCTGGGTGAGCGTCGTGTCGGCCCAGGCGGGGCCCGCGGTCGACATGAGCGCCGACTTGACCTGCACGGCGTTCCAGGAGGGATGTCGCTGCAGGAGCAGGGCGGCGGCGCCCGCGACGTGCGGAGCCGAGTAGCTCGTCCCGTCCCCGTACACGAACTCGTCGCCTCCGTACTCCGGCAGCGTCGACGAGATGATCTGCGAGCCGGGCGCCGTGACGTCGGGCTTGAGCGCGTGGCCGAAGGGGGTGAGCCCTCCCGCGGAGTAGCTCGACGGCACCCCGCCCCACGTCGTGGGGATCTCGAGGATCTCGCGGGAGAAGCGGACGTTGACCGCACCGCCGGAGGTCGCCATCAGCGCTCGCAGCCGGGCGCCGTCGAGGTCGGAGATCATGCCGCCGTCCAGGCTCGAGAAGACGCCGAACGTCGGATCGCCCGGGCGGTTCTCCGCGATGACGATGCCCCTCGCGCCTGCCGCTCGCGCCCGGGCGGCCTTCGTCTCGTACTGGCACCCACCCCTTGACGCGAGCGCGATCGAGTTCGAGAGCGAGCCGGCGGCCAGCTGCCCCTCGCAGAGGAGGCGGCTCCCGTTCGACCCGGAGACGGTGCCCACGTCGACCAGTCGCTGGTTCGTCGAGATCCATCCCGGCGGGATCCCGAAGGTCTGCACGAACGGGATCCGTCCGAGCGTGCTCCCGACCACCGCGAGCGACGCGCCGAACACGTGCGAGTTCGTCGTCGCCCCGACGCTGATCGCCTCCGGCGCGGTCGCCGGGGAGCCCGCGGTCCCCAGGCCGAAGAAGTCGCGGTCGTTCCCCGCGGAGATGACGGGGACGACGCCCGCCCGCGAGACGTTGGCGACCGCCGGGATCAGCGCATCCGTGCGCGGGTCCGACTGAGGCGCGCCGCCCGAGAAGTTGATGACGTCCATGCCGTCCGCGACCGCCGCCTCGAAGGCGGCCACGATCTCCGGCGTCGAGCCGGAGCAGCAGCCGCCGCTGTACGGGTCGGGCACGTTGAAGACGCGGTAGTTGCCGATCTGGGCCCGCGGCGCGACGCCGCTCAGGTTGTCGACGGACGGATGGCAGCCTCCCTGCGCCTCGCCGCAGCGCGTGCGATCCCCGGCCGGGACGTCGGTGTCGGGCTTCCCCGCGATGACCCCGGCGACGAACGTGCCGTGGAAGGAGAGGTCCCGGTTGAGGGTCTCGCTGTTCGCCCCCGGGCCGGCGAAGCCACGGGCGACGATGACCTTCGGGCTCGTGCCTCCCGGCCCCTTCGGGAAGCCCGCCGGGAACGAGAACCCGGCCGGGCTGAGGTACGGATGTGTCTCGTCGACGCCGTCGTCGACGACGGCTACCTTCACGCCCTCGCCCGTCGCCCCGGTAACCGCGGTGAACTGCGGGGCGCCGATGAGCGCGGGCCCCCTGTTCGTCGACCTCGTGTACGTGCGGCTCGGGTACACGTCCTCGGCGACGCCGAGCTCGAGGAGCTCCGGCAGCTGCGCGTACGGCAGGCTGACCGCGAAGCCGTTCAAGACGACCCGGTACCGGCGGGACACCTTGGCCGTCGGGATCGCCGCGCGCACGCTCGCGATGGCGCGCGCCTGGGCTGCCTCGAGCCGCGACAGGTACGAGCGCGAGAACGAGCTCCGCAGGTTCAGCTTGTGACGAGGCCCGAAGCCGGCGAGCTGTCGCGCATTCGCCGCCGCCGCGAGCGGCGGGTCCTGCAGCGTCACGATGACTCGCGTCCGCGAGCCGAGCTGCTCGAACGCCGATGGAGGCACCGGCGTCGTCGAGCGGACGCGTGGGAACGACCAGTCGCGGATCTGCTTCTCGATCGGCGTCGCCGCGCCCGACGCGGTGCCCGAGGAGGCGATGACGACGGCGAGCGAGAGGAGCGCGAGCCGGCGCACGTCGAGGCTAGGCGATCCTCCGCGAGATGCTGCTCGACGCTCTGAGCCCCTCGAAGACGACGGCCACCGTGCCACGGAACCCCTTGCCCTTCGCGTTCGCCGGGATGTTCCACGTGCACGTGGCGGCGCCGGCTGTCACTCGGGCGACCTGCGCCCGCAGCCGCGTGTTGCCGGCGCGACCGACGCAGGTGACGCGACCACTCTGCAGGACGGCCCCGGTGTCGGAGCGCGCGGCGACGAGGCGCATCGTGAACGTCCTCCCGGAGCGAGGCACCCTGGGCACCGTCGTCACCCGGCGCACGACGAGCGTCGGCGGCGTGATCTGCAGCTGGTAGTTGAAGAGGCCCGCGCCGCTCGGGGCGTCGTCCTGTACCGCGTTGGTGAAGTCGAGGTCGCCGGTCGCCTCGTCGATGACGATCCCGGAGATCACGCGCGCCGCGAAGCCGAAGCGCCGCGTGTTTCCGAGCTCGGAGGCATTGATCGTGAACGTCACCGCTCCCCCCTGGTACGCGAAGACGAGCGAGGTCGCCGGTGCACCCTCGGCGTAGTCGGAGCCGTTCCAGCGCAGCAGCGCGATGTCGCCGCGGAAGAGCAGGATGAGGTACTCGGCCCCGAGCGAGTCCGGGTCGCCGGTCGCCGGGTTGTTGTCGCTGTCGACCCAGGTGATGACGAACATGTCCTGCGTCAGCGTCGGGCGGTTCGGGACGTTGATCCGGATCGAGATCGAGGCGGCGTCGTTGTTCGAGACGACGATCGTCGTAATGTCCGGCGCGGCCGGGTTCTCGCCGATCGAGTCCTGGTACGTGGCCGTGTTCGCCGCCGCCCGCGCAGGCCCCGTCGCCAAGGAGGGCGCGCCCGTCGCTGCCGCCGGAAGGGCGACCGCGACGGCGCCGGCCAGGACGAGTCCGAGGGACACGAGGGTTCGCACAGGCCCGGATGAGGCTACGGACCGCGGGTCCCGGCGTCAAGGTCGGGAACGGAGTGATCTAGGCTCGTCCGCGGCATGCGGATCTTCGTCTGGCACGGGTACCTGCTCGGGGGGACCGGCTCGAACGTGTACACGAGGCAGCTCGCACGCGAGTGGGGCCGCAGAGGTCACGAGGTGACCGTCTTCTCCCAGGACCCCGACCCCGCGCGGTTCGACCTCGGCGGCGCCGCGGCCGTGCGGCCCGACGTCGACGGCCTCCTGCCGGTCTTCGTCCTCGACGAGTACGCCGGCTACGACGTGAAGCTCCTGCAGGACTGCACTCGTGCAGAGCTCGACGCCTGGGTCGAGGCGAACGCATCGGCCCTGCGGGAGCGCGGGCGCGCCGACTTCGTCTTCGCGAACCACGTCCTGCTCGGCGGGCCGGTCGGCGCCGCCTCCGACTCCCGCTACGTCGTCAAGGCGCACGGCTCCGAGCTCGAGTACTCGATGCGCGGGAACGAGGAGCTCTCCCGCTGGGGCGGCGAGGTTCTCGCAGGCGCCGAGGCCACCTTCGCGGGCTCCGAGCACATCCGAGAGGTCGTCGCCGAGGTCTGCGGCGCCGTCGACCGCGTCCACGTCGTCCCGCCGGGGGTCGATGTCGAGGTGTGGCGGCCGCAGCCACGCGCCGAGGCGCTCGATGCCCTCGTCGCGGAGGCGCGGCGCGACCCGCCGAACGCCGGGAACGCGAACGAGCGGCTCCCCGACGAGGGAAACGCGGAGCGGCTCGCCTCGTTCCTCGCCGGCGAGCGGCCGACGGTCGTCTTCTACGGCAAGCTCATCCGCAACAAGGGCGTGCAGGTCCTGCTCGAGGCGCTCCGCGGCGTCGACGCGCGCTGTGTGATCGTGGGCTTCGGCGACTACCGCGCAGCGCTCGAGGAGGCGGCCGAGGGACTCGACCTCCTCTTCACGGGGCCGCTCGAGCACCGCCACCTCGTGCACCTGCTCGCGCTCGCCGACGTCTCGATCGTGCCCTCGATCTTCCCGGAGGCGTTCGGCATGGTGGCGGCCGAGTCGGCGGCAGCCGGCTGCCCGCCGATCGTCGCCGACCACTCGGGCCTCGCGGAGGTCGCGGACGGGCTCGAGGCCGATTACCCGGCCGGCCTGCGCGGCCTCGTCCGCTTCCCGAGCGGCGACGCGACGGCGCTCCGTGAGCGCATCGAGGGCGTCCTCGCCCTGGAGCCCGGCGAACGGGCGGCCATCCGCGCCGCGGCGCGGGGCGCCGCAGTCGAGCGCTGGAGCTGGTCGAGCGTCGCGCAGCGCATCCTCGACGTCGCCGCCTAGCGCGTCAACGGCCCGGGCGGGCACACATCCCCGCCCCAGTTCAAGGGGAAGGGCTGAGGACGCCAGAGACCGGCCCGGGCGCGTCTCAGTTCGGCACGGCGCAGCGCGGTTCCTGCGCGAGCGGCCAGGCGTAGGAGGTGGCGGGCGTGGCGGGGTCTAGGCGAGCCGTCTGCGCCGCTGGTACGTCATGAAGAGCGCACCGACGCCGCCGATGAGGCAGATGACGCCGATGATCCAGAGCACGGCGCCGCCCCAGTACCCGAGGCCCATCACGAGGAAGATGAGGCCCGCGAGCAGGAGGCCGAGACCGACGATGTTGACTGGCATGGCCCGCTCACGCTAGGCCTGGGCGCCGAGGGGGTCGTCCCACGGTCGGGGTATACGCCCGCCCGAAGGCGGTACCCGGTGCGAGCGATACCGTGTCCCGTGGATGGCGGATCGGGACGCAGCATTCGTCTTCGCCGACATCGCCGGGTTCACTGCGCTGACCGAGGCGCACGGGGACGAGGAGGCCGCCGCGCTGGTGGACGGCTTCACCGCCGCGGTCGAGCAGGAGCTGCCGGCCGGCGCGACGCGCGTGAAGTCGATCGGCGACGCGGTGATGGTGCGCGTGCCCGATCCAGGGGACGCGATCCTGCTCGGGCTTCGGATGACTCGCGACGTGCTGCGCGAGCACCTTGCCTTCGCGGTGCGCGTGGGCCTCCACCACGGGCCTGCGGTCGAGCGCGACGGCGACTACTTCGGAGCGACGGTGAACGTGGCCGCCCGCGTCTCCTCGATGGCGGCCGGCGGGGAGGTGCTGACGACCGGGTCGACCGCCGCGCTCGTCCCCGACCTCGAGGGCGTGCTGTTCGAGTCCCGCGGGCGGCACACGCTCCGCAACGTCGCCGAGCCCGTGGAGATCTTCGCCGCGCTGCGGGCTGCCGACGTCGGCGCCGAGGAGCTGCCGGTCGATCCGGTCTGCAGGATGAGCGTCGACCCCGACCGAGCGGTGGGCCGGCTCGAGTACGAGGGCACCGTCTACTTCTTCTGCTCGCTTCCCTGCGCCGGCCACTTCGCGCGGCA
>DASSCD010000137.1:0-21967 GCA_035698005.1 Gaiellaceae bacterium
GGAGGCCCGTACCGGTCGTAGACCACCGCTCTCATCGGTCACTTCCTCCCGTCTGCTCGCTGAAATCGATGGATTGGCCCCCCGTGATCCCAGGCGCGGCCCGCGCGATAGAGCTCCGCCGGCCTGCCGCCCGCGGAGCCGGGTCGTGCGCGCTGTCCGGTCGGGATCACCCAGCCGTCCTCGGCGACGATGCTGCGCCGGAAGTTCGCGGCGTCCAGCTGCACGCCCCAGATCGCCTCGTACACCGCGCGCAGCTCGGCCATCGTGAACGTCGGGCCGACGAACGCGGTCGCGATGCCCGACACCTCGAGCTCGACGCGGATCCGCTCGACCGCATCGCGCACGATCCGCAGGTGGTCGAAGGCGAGGTCGAGGTCCTCGTTCAGCACGGCCGACACGGGCATCAGCGCTGCCTCGGAGGCGTCGGTGCCACCGACGACGGCGCCGACGTCCCGCACCACCGCGAGGTAGGCGACGGTCACGACGTTCATGCGCGGGTCCCGGCCCGGGTCGCCGTAGGCGCCGAACTGGGTCAGTTGCGCGGCGATCTCCATGCCCGTCTCCTCGCTGAGCTCGCGCAGCGCCGCCTCGTCCAGCGTCTCGGTCGGGCGCTTGAAGCCGCCCGGAATCGCCCACATGCCTTGGAAAGGGGCTTCCCCGCGGCGCACGAGCAGCACCTGGAGCGTGCGCTCGGACATCGTCAGAATCACGACGTCGACGGTGACGGCGAAGGCCGGGAACGCGGACGGGTCGTACCCCGCCGGCGGCTGTGCGCTTCGGGGCGTGCTCGTCACGCCGGCATCACCTCGCGGCCGTGCTCACGCGGGTCGCGACGCACACGGCTGCCGCTCGCGCGGATCCGGGACCGGCGGAACCGGTCGCTGTGGTCGGCGTGCCTGAGATAGTCGAGCGGTAGCGGGGCAGGAAGCATGACGCTCTCCCTTCCGTGGTTCTGGTCGATGTGACCCTTACCGTAGCACTCGGTTATGGTCTTGTCAACCAAAACCGTCGAACCACGTCCGCCCTGCCCGTGACACTCCCGGCGTGCCGTTCATCGCGGTCGAGTTCCCGCCCCACTCCGCGGAATGGACGTTCTTCGTCGCAGCCGTCGTCCTGCTACTCGGCCCCCTCCTCGCCGAGCGCGCTCGCCTCCCGGGGCTCGTCGGGATCGTGCTCGGGGGAGCGCTCGTGGGGCCGTTCGTCCTCGACTGGGTCGAGCGTGAGGGCATCGTCGAGTCGCTCGGTGAGCTCGGGCTCCTGTACCTCATGTTCCTCGCCGGCCTCGAGCTCGACCTGGACGAGTTCCAGCGCAACCGTCGGCCCGCCCTCTCGTTCGGCGCGCTCACCTTCACCCTGCCGTTCGTCCTCGGGCTCCTGCTCGTCCTCCCGTTCGGCTACGGCCTCGCAACGGCGCTGCTGTACGGGTCGCTGTGGGCGTCGCACACGCTGATCGCGTACCCGATCGTGCAGGAACGGAGGCTGACGCGGCACCGCGCGGTCGGGATGGCGGCCGGTGGCACCGTGATCACCGACACGCTGGCGCTCTTCGTCCTCGCGGTGGTCGTCGGCTCCGTCGAGAGCGACGACCGTCCGGGCGTGATCCTCGTTCGCCTCCTGCTGGGTCTCGCCGTGCTCGTCCTCTTCTGCGCGCTCGTGCTCCCCAGGCTCGGTCGCTGGATCTTCGCGTACGTCGGGGACGCGCACCTGCCCCGCTTCCTCTTCCTGCTCGCCGCGTTGACCTCGGCGGCGCTCGTGGCCGACCGCATGGGCCTCGAGGGGATCGTCGGGGCGTTCTTCGCGGGGCTCGCGCTGAACCGGCTCGTCCCGCACCAGGGCGGGCTCAAGGAGCACGTCGAGTTCGTCGGAGGGGCGATCCTGATCCCCTTCTTCCTGCTCTCGACGGGCATGCTGCTCGACCCGAGGCAGTTCACGGAGGTCGACGTGCTGGTCATCGCGGGAGCGTCGCTTGCGATCGTCTTCGCCGGCAAGGCGGCAGCCTCGTACGTGGCCGGCAGGCTCGCGGGCTTCGGGGCGGCCGAGGTGAGGCTCGTCTTCGGGCTCACGATCGCCCAGGCCGCGGCGACGCTCGCCGCAGTCACGATCGGCACCTCGGTCGGGATCTTCGACGAGGACCTGCTGAGCGCGACGCTCGTCGTCGTCCTCGTGACCGTGATGGTCTCCGGCATCGTCACGCGGACCGCGGCCCGGCGCCTGGCGCCGGACGAGCCCGCGGAGACCGTAGAGAGCCTGGCGCCCGAGGAGCCCGCGGCGGGGACCACCTAGCTCCCGGCGGGTATGTCTTCACCGTCCCGAAGGGACGGACCCGGACGATCGGGTACGCAACTGGCCGATGAATCCGAACGCGGCGGTAGGTCTGAGCGGTAGGACAGAGGAGGCGACAGTGGGCAATGTGGTGATCGACATGAGCATGTCCGTGGACGGCTACATCGCGGCGCCGAACGACAACCCGGAGCAGGGGCTCGGCGAGGACGGCATGCGGCTCCACAACTGGGCGTTCGACGATCCCTCGGTGTTCGAGCGGGTCTACGGCAACCTGATCGAGGAGACGGGCGCCGTGATCATGGGCCGCCGGTCGTACGACAACTCGATAGAGGCCTGGGGTGGCAAGGGGCCGCTGGGCGACGTCCCCTGCTTCGTCGTCACCCACAGGCCGCTCGAAGGCGCCGATCCGCTCTTCACGGTGGTTGCGGACGGGATCGAGTCGGCCCTCGCGCAGGCTCGGGACGCCGCCGGCGACAAGCGGATCGGGCTCATGGGCGCGGACATCGACCAGCAGTTCCTCGCGGCCGGGATCGTGGACGAGATCCGGATCCACCTGGTCGACGTCCTGCTCGGAGGGGGCCGACGGCTGTTCGACGTGCTACCACGGCGGGTCGAGCTCGAACGGACCGGCCTCGGAGAGACCGGCGGGGTGACGCACCTCGAGTACCGCGTCGTGCGCTAGGCCGAGGAGAGCACGCGCTCGAGATCGGCCCGGTCGATCGTGGTGAAGGCGTGCAGCCTCGCGCTCCGTCAGCCGCAGGCAGCCGGCGAGCGTCCGAGGAAGCGGAGCGTTCCCCGGCAGAGCCCCAGCGCGGCGCGGCGCTGGTACGCGGCCGTGGCGAGCAGCCGGTCCTCGGTCGGGTTCGTCATGAACCCGAGCTCCGCGAGGATCACGGGGACGTCGGCCCAGTTGAAGCCCGTGAAGTCCGAGCGCTCCTGAAGGCCGCGGTCGGGGAACCGGAGCGAGCGCACGAGCTCCCGCTGGACGAGTCGGGCAGCGCGCCTGCTCGACGTGTACACGTCGTCCGTCCAGCCGCGGCGGAGGGCGGGGTGGAGCGTGTGCGTCCCCCGCGCGGCCCAGTCCGGCGAGCCGTCCGCGTGGACGCGGAGGAACAGTGAGGCGCCTGCTCGATTCGCGATCCGCGCGCGGGCGACGTTGCCCATGCTCGTGCCTGCCGTGGTCGTGCGCGTCATCACGACGTGGACTCCGGCCTCGCGGAGCAGACGGCGCAGGCGCAGCGCGACACGGAGGTTCAGGTCAGCCTCGCGCAGGCCCGAGACGACGCCGTGCGTCCCGCCGCCGTCCTTGATCTTGAGTGTGGCTGACCCCGGCCCGATCGGCTCGGTCTCGGGGTTCGCGCGTCGGTCGTGGCCCGGATCGAGGACGACCACGGGCGCGGCCGGCTGCCCTGCGGCCGCGGCAGGCAGCGCGAGGACGGCCGCGACGAGCGCGAGCGCGCCAGCCATCAGTCGGCGCGGTGGCTGAGGCGTCTGATCTCGGCCAGCGGCCCGAGCCGGAGCGCCGGGCGCCGGTCGGTCGCGGGGAGCTCGAGCGCGAAGCGATACGTCCTGCGCGGACTGTACAGCGGGCACTCCGCCTGCCGGCACGGCGTCATCGAGAGCCGCCGAACGCGCTTCCCGTTCCGGTCGAAGAAGACGATCGTCAGCGGGACGAGGGTGTTCTTCATCCAGAACGACCCCGTCGTGTCCCGGCCGAAGACGAACAGCATCCCGTCGCGCGGCGCCCTCTTCCGATGCATGAGCCCGACCGAGTGCTGCGCGGAGGTCAGCGCGAGCTCGGGCCGGAAGGGCACGCCGTCGAGCTTCAACCGCGCCGTCGCCGAGCCGGTGCCCGACGCGCCGGCAGCCAGCGCACCCGTCGTGACCAGCACGGCGAGCAACACGGAGACGGAGCGCGTCGCGGTCACGTGCCCACGATAGGCAAACGATGTGAAGACGCGTTACGCGGTGACGGTGACCGCGATGCGCTGCACCACGTTGTTCGCGTAGCCGCCGAGGTTCCACGGGGGCTCGAGCGGCTGCGTGTTCCCGGCGTCGTCGTACGCGCGGCAGCAGAGCTCGTGCTCGCCGGGCTCCGCGTGCCACGTATGGCTCCACCCGCGCCACGCCCAGCGTCCGAGCCCAACCTCGTCCAGCTCGGCCTCGCCCCAGGTCTCCCCGCCGTCCGCGGACACCTCGACCGAGGTCACCGCCCCCTCGCCCGACCACGCCCGCCCCCGGAGGAGGCACTCCCCCGCGGGCACGACGCGCGCACGGGACAGGAACTCGGGGATCCCCGGCGCGACCATCAGCGCACGCACCTGGACCCGCGAGAGCGGCTCGCCCTCGTCCCCCTCCTCGTGGCGGAGGCGGTAGGACTGCTGCATCTGGTAGCCCTGGAACGGCTGCTCGAGCACCGTGATCCGGTCGAGCCACTTCACGCTCGTCATCCCGTACCACCCGGGGACGACGAGCCGGAGCGGGAACCCATGCTGCGGAGGGAGGGGCACTCCGTTCACGTCGTAGGCGAGGAGCACCTCGCCCCGCAGCGCCTCGTCCAGCGGGAGGCTGCGGGCGTACGCCTGCTGCTCCCCGCCCTCGACGCCGTGGTCGAGCCCGGTGAAGAGCACCTCGACCGCGGTGTCGGCGACGCCGGCCTCCTCGAGCACCGAGGCCAGCGGCGTCCCCGACCAGCGCGCGTTCCCGACCGCCTCGAACAGCCACGGCTGGCTGATCACGTGCGGGTCGACCAGCGCGCGGCCGTTGCCCGCGCACTCCAGCGTCACGACCTCGTCGACGCTCGGCCTCGCCCGGAGGTCCTCGAGCGAGAGGGAGAGCGGTCGCTCGACGAGGCCGTCGACCTCGAGCCGCCAGGCGTCGGGGTCGACCTCGGGGATGTCGTAGTGGATGAGGAGGTAGTGGAGGCCGACCGGGGTGAGGTCGAAGCGCATCGCCTCGAGCGGCATCCCGTGGTTCCGCGCAGCGAGCTGGAGCTCGACCAGGCTGATCGGCTCTGGCACGGCCGGAAGGCTAGCGGCGCCTCGCTACTGCGGCGCGCCTGCCGTCCGGCGATGCGCGGCGATCAGGTCGCGGTACCACCGATAGCTCGTCTTCGGCACGCGCTCGAGCGTCTCGAAGTCGACGTACACGATGCCGAACCGCTGCGAGTACCCGAGCGACCACTCGAAGTTGTCGAGCAGCGACCAGAGGAAGTACCCGCGCACGGGGACGCCGTCCTCGACCGCCCGTGCGATCGACCGCAGATGACGCTCGACGTACGACGCGCGCTGCGGGTCGGGAACGCTGCCGTTGGAGCGGTGGTCCGCGAACGCCGCCCCGTTCTCGGTGACGTAGACGGGCGGCAGCTCGTAGTCGTGGCGAAGCCGGACGAGGAGCTCGTAGAGACCGTCTGGGTACACCTCCCAGCCCATCTCCGTGTGCTCGGTGCCTTCGACCGGGACGATCACCGGTTCGCCACCTGCGGGGCCGGCTTGCACGATGTTCCGCGTGTAGTAGTTGACGCCGAGGAAGTCGAGCGGAGCCGCGATCGCTTCCAGGTCGCCGTCCTCGACGCGCGGGAGGACTTCCGCGAAATGCGCGAGCATGTCCTCCGGGTACGAGCCCCGGAGCACCGGATCGAGGATCCAGCGGTTGCGGGCCCCGTCCGCACGGGCGACCGCCGCAGCGTCCTCGTCGGATCCCGAGTGCGGATGGAACGCGACGAGGTCGATCGTGATCCCGACCTCGGACCCGGACGACTCGCGCCGCACGATCTCGACCGCTCGGCCGTGCGAGAGCAGCACGTGATGAGCGGCGGCGAGCGCGTCCGCCTCGCTGGTCCTCCCGGGCGCGTGGATACCCTGGCCATAGCCGAGCCAGGAGACCACCCACGGCTCGCAGTGCGTGATCCACTGGCGCACTCGATCGCCGAGACGTCCGACGACGAGCTCGACGTACTCGGCGAACGCGTCGACCAGCTCGCGCTCGGGCCACCCGCCGCGGTCCTCGAGCGCTTGCGGCAGGTCCCAGTGGTAGAGCGTCACGAAGGGCTCGATCCCGGCGGCGAGAAGCTCCTCGACGAGCCTGTCGTAGAAGTCCAGGCCGGCCTCGTTCCTGCGTCCTCGGCCCTCGGGCAGCACGCGCGGCCAGGCGATCGAGAAGCGGAAGGCGTCGAGGCCGAGCTCCCGCATCAGTCGGACGTCCTCGCGGTAGCGGTGGTACGAATCGCAGGCGACCGCTCCCGTGTCCCCGTTCAGCACCTTGCCCGGCGTGGCGGAGAACCGGTCCCAGATGCTCTCGCCGCGCCCGTCCTCGGTGACGGCACCCTCGATCTGGTAGGCGGATACCGCAGCGCCCCAGCGGAAGTCGTCGGGGAGGCGCACCTGGTCGATGTTCACGCTACGCTCCATTTTGCTTAACCGGTACAGCAATCATACGACGGGTTATCGTCCAGCGCAAAGGAGAACCGTCGAGTGGCCGAGCGTAGGGCCGGAAGAGTCACGATCAGGGACATCGCCGAGCGGGCGGGCGTGTCGAAGGTCGCCGTCTCGTACGCCCTGAACGGACGGCCCGGGGTCTCGGCGGAGACGCGAGAACGCATCGTCGGCATCGCGCGCGAGCTGGGTTGGTACCCGAACAGGGCGGCGCGCGCGCTCTCCGCCGCGCGCGCCGACGCGTGCGGTCTCGTCCTCGCGCGCCCCGCGAACACGCTCGCGCTCGAGCCCTTCTACATGGAGTTCATCGCCGGGGCGGAGTCGGAGCTCTCCTCGCGCGCCATGGCGCTCACGATCCAGCTCGTCCGCGACGTCGCCGAGGAGCTCGAGGTGTACCGGCGCTGGTGGGGCGAGCACCGCGTCGACGGCGTCCTCATGGTCGACCTTCGCGTCGACGACCCGCGGATCGAGGAGCTCGCACGGCTCGGCCTGCCGACCGTCGTCGTCGGTGGACCGGTGCCCGGGGGCGTCCTCCCTGCGGTCTGGCACGACGAGGCCTTCGTCGTCGTGGAGGCGGTTCGCTACCTGGCGGCGCTCGGGCACGAACGGATCGCGCAGGTCGCCGGAGTCGAGGAGTTCGTGCACACGCAGCAGCGCACGGGCGCGTTCCGGCGGGCGATGGAGGACCTCGGACTGCAACCCGAGACGGTGACGACCGACTACACGCCGGAGAGCGGCGCCATCGCCACCCGCCGGCTGCTGTCGGCGCCCGACCCGCCGACGGCGATCATCTTCGACAGCGACCTCCTGGCCGTCACGGGCCTCGGCGTCGCCCAGCAGATGGGCTTCGCCGTGCCCGGCGACCTGTCGATCGTGGGCTGGGACGACTCGCTGATCAGCCAGGTCGTCCATCCCCCGTTGACGGCGATCACGCGCGACATCGCCGCGTACGGCATCCACGCCACCCGGCACCTGCTCGACGTGGTCGACGAAGAAGCGACGGGCGACCGCGAGACTGCGCGCGGCGCCCTGACGCCGCGCGGCAGCACCGGCCGTCCGCGGTCCGCGGCCTCGGGTCGCGCCGGCGCCGCCCGACGACGCCGACGCTAGGCGGGACGCTGCGGCGGGGCCGTGCACTTCGGGTTGACACTTAACCGGATAAGTGATGGACTACGTCTACCGACATGCAGACACGCAGTGAGTCGGATACGGACGCCGAGGTCCGGGTTGGCCCTCCCGGGCACGCGCGACCCATGCAGCCCGGGGCAGCGCCCTCAGGCCCGGGGCACGGACGCACGGGTGCCCCCACCCTGCACCGGCACGGAGCTCGCGCGCGCCCAGGGGGGCTCGCCCGCGGCACGCGTCCGTTCAGCAGTTCTCCACCAGCCGGCTCAGCATTCGCACCGACGCATGCACTCTGCGCCGGGCGCAGGCTGAGAGGCGACACAACGAACCCGAGACCGCACGCGGCCGCCGCCGGCACGGAGGACCGCCGGGTCGTGGTCACGAGAGGAGGGTGACAGCACGATGTCAACACGGAGGAGACGGAGCACGGTAGGGATCGGGGTGACGGTGCTCGTCGCCGCGGTCGCTGTCGCCGCGCTCGGAGTCGCGGGAGCCGGCGCCGAGGGGCAGTCGGCGTTCGCGCTGCCGCGCTCGCAGACGTTCTACATGAGCGGGAACCAGTGGTCGCCGAACACGGACCTGAACCCGGCGAAGAACTGGGACTACGTCACCGGCCTCGTCGGGTTCGCCTACGAGACGCCGTTCCGCTACGACCCGCTCAAGGACCGGTTCATCCCCTGGCTCGCGACGAGCGGGAAGTGGACCTCGAAGAACACGTTCGTCATGACGATCCGTCGCGGCGTCACCTGGAGTGACGGCAAGGCGATGACACCTGCGGACGTGAAGTACAGCTTCGACCTCGCGAAGATCGCGACGCATCCGCAGCACCCGCTCTGGCAGGACACGGGGCTGAAGAGCACCCGTGTGCAGGGGCGGAACGTCGTGTTCACGTTCGCCGGTGCGCCGGGGTACCAGCAGTTCGACTTCTACCGGTACAACGTCGCGGTCGTGCCGCAGCACGTGTTCTCCAAGTACAGCAACCGGCAGATCGCGACCGACAACCTGTCCGATCCGAAGAAGATCGTCGGCACCGGCCCCTACGTGTACCAGTCAGGAGTCGGGGCTTCGTCCCAGACCGTCGTGTGGAAGAAGAGGACCGGATGGTGGGCCACGAAGGCTCTCGGCCTCGAGGTCGCACCGCAGTACATCGTCGACATCCACAACGCGTCGAACGCCGCCGCGCTCGCGAACCTGCTGCGCGGCAACATCGACCTCTTCAACAACTTCGCGCCGAAGTCGGCCATCAAGGGGCAGTTCAAGACGTACTTCGACAAGGCCCCGTACCACCTCGGTGCGAACACGACCTGGCTCTTCCCGAACACGACGAAGAAGCCGCTGAACGACAAGCAGTTCAGGCGTGCGCTCGCGTTCTCGATCAACATGAACCAGATCCTGAGCAAGGCGTACCAGGGCCTCGTGAACAAGGCGAGCCCGACGGGCCTGCTCCCGATCTGGAACAAGTGGGTCGACAAGAAGGTCGTCGCGAAGCACGGGTTCTCGTACAAGCCCGCCCAGGCGAAGGCCATCCTCAGGGCTGCCGGGTACCGCGACACCGACGGCGACGGCTACGTCGAGAACAAGGACGGGTCGGACATCGACCTCCAGATCATCTGCCCGAACGGATGGTCGGACTGGATGACGTCGATCCAGGTCATCGCGGACAGCGCCAAGGCCGTCGGCATCAAGATCACGCCGGCGTTCCCCGAGTACGGGACGCTCGTCGACGACCGCGGGCATGCCAACTACGACCTGCTCCTCGGCAACGATCGGCAGTACTCGAACACGCCGTGGACGTACTACCAGTACATCTTCCAGCTGCCGATCCTGGAGAACCAGACGACCACGAACTACGAGCGCTACACGAACCGAGCCGCGTGGAACCTCACGAAGGCGCTCGACAAGATCCCGTCGAGCAACACGCGGGCCTACCAGGCGACGATGTCGAAGCTGCAGACGGTCTTCCTGCAGGATCTTCCGGCGATCCCGCTCTGGTACAACGGCATGTGGTCGATGGTCAACACGAAGTACTGGACGGGCTGGCCGTCCGCGAAGGGCGGGCAGTACACGCCCACCTCGTGGCGGAACTACTGGCAGATGACGAGCATCGACATGCTCACCCATCTGAAGTCGACCAACAACCGCTAGCCCAGGGCGACAACGTGAACCACGACGCCCCTCCCGGCCTCGATCCGGGAGGGGCGTCGTCGCTGCACTGCACCCACTCCGGCCGGGGGGCCCGTTGACCCGATACCTCGCACGAAAGGTGGTCATCTACCTCGTGACCTTCGTCGTCGCGGTGACGATCGACTGGGCCATACCCCGCTTCATGCCCGGCGATCCGGTCGAGCGCCTCCTCTCGCGGATGCAGGCGCAGCCGGGGGCCTCGGAGGCGCTGCGCGGCTACTACACGGAGGCCTTCGGGTTCGACGTCCCGATCTGGCAGCAGTACCTGAACTTCTGGGCGGCGCTCTTCCACGGCGACCTCGGCCTCAGCATCGCCTACTTCCCGACCCCGGTCTCCGAGCTGATCCTGAGCGCCCTGCCGTACACCCTCGCCCTGCTCGTGCCCGCGATTCTCCTGAGCTTCTGGGCCGGGAACAAGGTCGGCGCGCTCGCCGCGCGGCGCAAGGTGCTCGACAACACCGTGCTCCCGGCGAGCTACGTGCTGACCGCGACCCCACAGATGTGGCTCGGGATCGTCCTCGCCTGGCTCTTTGCCTCGACGCTCACGATCTTCCCCGTCTCCGGCGCGTACGGTCTGGCGCTCCAGCCCGAGTGGTCACTCGAGTTCGCGCGCAGCTTCCTCCACCACTGGATCCTTCCCTTCTCGGCACTCTTCCTCGTCGCCTTCGGGGGCTGGGCGATCGGGATGCGGAACATGATCATCTACGAGCTCGAGGCGGACTATTCCAACTATCTCGCGTCGCTCGGCGCCCCGACCAAGCTCGTCCGCAAGTACGCGTACCGGAATGCACTGCTGCCGCAGATCACCGGGCTCGCGCTCGCGCTCGGGGCGGTCGTCGCAGGAGCCATCGTCGTCGAGATCGTGTTCTCGTACCCGGGCCTCGGAACGCTGACGCTGAACGCGATCCAGAACCGCGACTACTTCCTCATCCAGGGGATCTTCCTCTTCCTCATCACCGGGGTCCTCATCGCGAACTTCGTCATCGACATCGCGTACGTCTTCATCGACCCACGCACGCGCGTCGGCATGCAGGGCGGCCCGTGATGGCGGTCTCCGACCACGAGCGCGCCGACGCGGCGGCCCCGGACCGCATCGCCACCCTCGACATCGCGGCGCCGGCCGTGCCCTCCGCCGCGCGGCCGCGGTCGGGGCGCTCGGAGTCCGCCTACTTCGCGCTCCGCAACTGGAAGTTCGACCTCGGCCTCGGAGTCGTGCTGGTGTGCCTCCTCGGCGCGCTCGTCGGCCCGCTGCTGACGGATCACGCGCCGCTCGCCTTCACCGGGCCGACAGACCAGCCGCCGTCCTCCGAGTACTGGTTCGGTACGACGTCGTTCGGCCAGGACGTGTTCGCCCAGTTCGTGTACGGGCTCCGCTCGGCCTTCGTCGTCGGGATCGTGGGCGGCGGGATCGCCTGGCTGCTCGGCGCCGTCGTCGGGTTCACCGCGGGCTACCGGGGCGGCTGGGTCGACGACGTCCTGAACATGCTGACGAACGTCGTCCTCGTGATCCCGACGCTCGCCCTCCTGATCATCGTCGCCGCCTACCTCGACGTGCACAGCTACGCGACCGAGGCGATCCTCATCGGCCTGACGTCGTGGCCGTGGGCGGCGCGCGCGGTTCGCGCCCAGACGTTCTCGCTGAAGACGCGCGAGTTCGTCGACGTCGCCCGGCTCAGCGGCCGCGGGGCGCGGCAGATTATCGCCACCGAGCTCGCGCCGAACATGAGCTCGTACCTGCTGATGATGTTCATCCTCCTCTTCGGAGGGGCGATCCTCATCGGCGCGTCGCTGGACTTCCTCGGGCTCGGGCCCGCCGAGTCCATCTCCCTGGGCCTGATGATGAACAACGCCTTCCTCTCGAGTGCGCTCATCCTCGGCACCTGGTGGTGGTTCGTTCCTCCCGGGGTCGGGATCATCGCGATCGTGGGAGGCCTCTACGTGATGAACGTCGGGCTCGACGAGGTGTTCAACCCGAAGCTGAGGGAGCGCTGAGGTGCTGCGCGTCATCGGCCTGTCCGTCTACTACCAGTCGCTGCGCGGCGACGTGAAGGCCGTGGACGGCGCGACCTTCGAGATCGCGGACGGCGAGATCATGGGCCTCGCCGGCGAGTCGGGCTGCGGCAAGTCGACGCTCGGCAAGAGCCTCGTCCGCATGGACGCGCGCATGCGCTTCGTGGAGGGCTCGGTCGAGCTGGACGGGCAGGAGCTGCCGATCTGGGACGACGCGAGGATGAACGCGTTCCGGTTCAAAGAGGTCTCGATCATCCCCCAGTACGCGCTCTCCGCCCTGAACCCGACACGCAAGATCGGCACGCTGGCCGAGGAGCTCCTCGCCTCGCGGGACGTGCACCTCGACCGCGTGCTGCCCGAGCTCAAGCGTCGGCTCGACCTCGTCGGCCTCGGCGAGAGCGTGCTCGAGCGCTTCCCGATCGAGCTCTCCGGCGGGATGAAGCAGCGCGTGGTGATGGTGCTCTCGTCGCTGCTCGACCCCTCGCTCCTGATCGCGGACGAGGTGACCTCGGCACTCGACGTCTCCACGCAGCGGGCGGTCTCGGAGCTCCTCGTCGAGTTCCGCGACCGCGGCTTCGTCAAGAGCATGATCGTGATCACCCACGATCTCTCCGTCCTCTACCAGATCGCGGACACGATCCTCGTCATGTACGCGGGGAAGCTCGCCGAGAAGGCGCCCGCGGACACGATCGTCGACGCGCCCGCGCACCCGTACACGCGCATGCTCCTCTCCTCGCTCCCCGAGGTCGGGGTGCGCTTCGCCGAGAAGCGGCTGAGCGGCATCCCTGGGCGCCCGCCGTCGCTGCTCGAGCCGCCACTCGGCTGCCGCTTCCGCGCCCGCTGCCCGCTCGCCTTCGAGCGGTGCGCCGAGGAGCCGCCCTTCGCCGAGGTCGCCCCCGTCCACGCCGCCGCGTGCTGGAAGGCTGCGGCCTGATGCTCGAGGTCGACACCTGCTGCAAGGAGTACCGCGTGGGCGCGTTCGGCGGCCGCGCGCTCCTCGCCGTCCGCGACGTCAGCTTCGCCGTGCAGCCGGGCGAGGTCGTCTCCCTGATCGGCGAGAGCGGGAGCGGGAAGTCGACGATCGGAAGGATGATCCTCCGGCTCGCGCGCGTCACGCGCGGCACGATCACCTTCGACGGCGTCGACATCGCGCGGCTCGAGGGCCGCAGGCTGAAGGAGTACTACGCCGACGTCCAGGGCGTCTTCCAGGACCCGTTCAGCTCCTACAACCCGATCTTCAAGGCGGACCGCGTCTTCACGATGCTCCGCTCCGAGTACTTCTCGGAGCTCAGCCGATCCGAATGGGACGCGAAACTCGGGAAGGCACTGGAGGCTGTCAGCCTCGACGTTGCGGCCGTGCTCGGCAAGTATCCGCACCAGCTGAGCGGCGGCCAGCTCCAGCGGCTCCTCGTCGCCCGGGCGCTCCTGCTCGACATCCGGCTGCTGGTCGCCGACGAGATCATCAGCATGCTCGACGCCTCGACCAGGATCGACGTCCTGAACCTGCTCGGGGACCTGAAGTCGCGTGGGCTCGGGATCCTCTTCATCACGCACGACCTGTCGCTCGGGCACTACATCAGCGACACGACGATGATCCTGCGCCGGGGTCGCGTGGTGGAGAGAGGCCCGACTCAGGTCGTCTTCGGCAACCCGCTCCACCCGTACACGAGGACCCTGCTCGCGTCCGTCCCGCAGCTCCACACGAGGTGGGGCGAGTTGGACGCCAGTCGCCCGCGCCCGGACGGCGGAGAGCCGGTCGCGGACGGCCCGCTCGTGGAGGTCGAGGACGGTCATTTCGTCGCCTCGCTCGCTCCCGAGGAGGCCCCGCGGTGACGAGCGTCCGCGCCGAGGCGCCACCGACCGCAGCGGCCGTTCCCTGGGAGGAGCGGCCGAGCGGGAGCTCCGACGTCGTGTGGCGGTCGTCCCGGAACCCGATCGTCGCGCGGAGCCCGATCCCGCGCGCGAACAGCGTGTTCAACTCGGCAGTCGTGCCCTACGGCGACGGGTTCGCCGGTGTCTTCCGCGTCGACGACACCGCCCGCGCGATGAACCTGCACGCGGGCCGGAGCACGGACGGGATCTCCTGGGAGATCGACCACGAGCCGATCGCGTTCCTCCCCGCGGACGGCCGCGTCTCCGAGATCCGGGAGCGCTTCGAGCATGCCTACGACCCGCGCGTCACGTGGCTCGAGGATCGCTACTACGTCACCTGGTGCAACGGCTACCACGGACCGACGATCGGCGTCGCGTACACGCACGACTTCGAGTCGTTCCACCAGCTCGAGAACGCGTTCCTGCCCTTCAACCGGAACGGCGTCCTCTTCCCCCACCGGATCGCGGACAGCTACGCGATGCTGAGCAGGCCGAGCGACGGCGGGCACACCCCCTTCGGGGACGTCTTCTACTCGGAGAGCCCCGACCTCGTCCACTGGGGCCGCCACCGGCACGTCCTGGCGCCCGTGCCCCTCTCCTGGCAGTCGACGAAGGTCGGCGCCGGCCCGACGCCGATCGAGACGGACGAGGGCTGGCTCGTTCTCTACCACGGCGTCCTCACCTCCTGCAACGGGTTCGTGTACTCGATGGGCGTCGCCCTGCTCGACCTCGAGGAGCCCTGGAAGGTGCTCGCGCGCGGGCGGGACTACGCCCTCTCCCCACAGGTGCCCTACGAGCAGGTGGGGGACGTCCCGAACGTCGTCTTCCCGTGCGCCGCCCTCGTCGACGCGGCCGCCGACCGGGTAGCGATCTACTACGGCGGCGCGGACACGGTCGTGTGCCTCGCGTACGGGCACCTCTCCGAGCTCGTCGCGTTCGCTCGCGCGTAGCGCGGAGAGGATCGGGCTCCCCGGCTCGGCGGGACGTAGGATCGCCGCCGTGGAGCGTCGGGAGCTCGGCCGGAGCGGCATCTCCGTCACGCGCGTCATCCTCGGGTGCGGGAACTTCGGCGGTGTCGGCTCGTCGCCCGCATTCTTCGGCCAGGGGATCGCCAAGGACGAGGCCTTCCGGATCATGGACGCCGCCTGGGACCTCGGCATCACGACCTTCGACACGGCCGACGCCTACGGCGGCGGGCGCAGCGAGACGTGGATCGGCGAATGGCTCGCGACGAAGAACGGTGCGGCGCGCGACACGATCGTCGTGGAGACGAAGACGTACAACCCGATGCACGAGGGCGCCGACCGCGGGCTCTCGCGCACACGCATCCGGCGCCAGGTCGAGGCCAGTCTCGGACGGCTCGGCCTCGAGCGCCTGCCCCTCTACCTCGCGCACGAGTTCGACCCGGACGTCCCACCCGAGGAGACGCTTGGCGCCTTCGACGAGCTCGTCCGCGCCGGAACGGTCGGCGCGGTCGGGGCCTCGAACTTCAGCGCGGAGCAGCTCGCCGAAGCTCTCGAGCTCTCCGCTCTGGAGGGGCTCGCCCGCTACGAGCTGGTGCAGAGCTCCTTCTCCCTCCTCGACGACGGCGATGCGGGCGACGTCTTCGCCGTGTGCCACGAGCACGAGCTCGGCTACGAGGCGTATGGGCCGCTCGCGGGCGGCTGGCTCACCGGGAAGTACCGCCGCGACGAGAGGTACCCGGAGGGATCACGGATGACCCAGCGCCCGGGCTCCTACCTGCGGTACGCGAACGACGCGGTCTTCGACGCGCTCGAAGCCTTCGGCGCCGAGGCCGCCGCGCGCAGGGTCTCGCGAGCCGGGCTCGCGCTCGCCTGGGTGCTCGGCGTGCCCGAGGTGACCGGCGTCGTCGTGGGCCCGACGCGCACGGAGCACCTGGAGCCCGTGCGCGAGGCGCTCGAGCTCGAGCTCGACCGGTCGGAGCTCGGCGATCTGCGAGGCTTGTTCCCGTGAGCCGGGGCCCGCGCCGATGATCGTCCTCTCCGAGCACGAGGTGCGGCAGCTCCTCGACATGGAGTCCTGCATCGAGGCGATGACCGAGGTGCTCGCCTCGCTCGCGCGCGGGGAGCTCTACCAGCCGCTGCGCTCGATCGCGCGGCCGCCGGAGGCGGGAACGCTGCTCGGGCTCATGCCCGCATACCGGGCCGGGCCCAGCGCGGCGTACGCCCTGAAGGAGATCGTGGTCGTTCCGACCAATCCCGCGCGCGGGCTCGACACGCACATGGGCGGGGTCCTCCTGCACGACGGCGAGACCGGCGAGCTCGTGGCGATCCTGAACGCGTCGCCGATCACCGAGATCCGCACCGCCGCCGTCTCGGCCGTCGCGACGCGTGCGCTCGCACGCCCCGGCGCGGAGCGGGTCGCCATCCTGGGCTCCGGCGCGCAGGCGCGCGGGCACGTGCATGCCATGCGGGCGGTGCTCGGCGATCCCGAGATCAGGGTCTGGTCGCGCAGCGAGGACGCCGCGGCGCAGCTCGCCGGCGAGGTGGGTGCGACCGTGGCGCCATCCGTCGACGCCGCGCTCTTCGGGGCGGAGGTGGTCTGCACGACGACCGCTGCGACGGAGCCGATCGTCGAGAAGCGCTGGCTCGCGAGCGGCGCGCACGTCAACGCCGTCGGATCGTGCTTCCCGACCACGCGTGAGCTCGACACGGAGACGGTGGCGCACTCCTCGTTCTTCACCGACCGGCGCGAGTCGTGCCTGAACGAGGCCGGCGACTTCATCCTCGCCGCGGCGGAGGGCGCCGTCGGCCCCGACCACATCCGGGCCGAGCTCGGCGAGGTGCTCGCGGGAATGCACCCCGGGCGCGAGCACGAGGACGAGCTCACCGTCTTCGAGTCGCTCGGGATCGCGGTCGAGGACCTGGCCTCCGCGGAGCTCGTCGTGCGCCGGGCGCGTGAGCGCGGAGTCGGCACGGAGGTGGCCTTCTGATCCCGCACGACGAGATCGCGCGGGCGCGCGCCCGCATCGCCAGCACGGTCGACCGCACGCCGCTCGTGCGGCTGCACCTGGACGGCGCGCCGGCCGAGATCTGGCTCAAGCTCGAGTGCCTGCAGCCCATCGGCTCGTTCAAGCTGCGCGGCGCCGCGAACGCGATCCTCGACGCCCCCCGTGCCGAGCTCGCAGCGGGGCTCGTCACCACAAGTACGGGCAACATGGCCCAGGGCGTCGCGTGGATGGCGAGGGAGCTCGGCGTGCCGGCGACGATCGTGGTCCCGGACAACGCCTCGATGGGGAAGCTCGCCGCCGTCGAGCGGCTCGGGGGGCGCATCGTCCGCGTGCCGTGGGAGCGCTGGTGGGCGGCCGTCGAGGAGGGCTCCCCGCGCGAGGCGGCCGAGGACGTCGAGGGGTTCTTCGTCCATCCCGTGCGCGACGAGCTGGTCATGGCCGGGAACGGCACGATCGGGCTCGAGCTCGTCGAGGAGCTCGAGGAGATCGACGCCGTGCTGATCCCCTGGGGCGGAGGGGGTCTGACGACCGGGATCGCCAGCGCCCTCAGGGCCGTCTCGCCCGAGACCAAGGTCTACGTCTGCGAGCCCGAGACGGGAGCCCCGGTCGCGGGCGCGATCGCGGCGGGCGGCGTCCCGACGCCGGTCGCGTTCACGCCGTCGTTCATCGACGGGGCGGGCTCGGGATCGCTTCTGCCCGAGATGTGGGAGCGGGCGAAGGACCTCGTGGACGCGTCCTTCGTCGTCTCGCTGGCGGAGGCCGCCGCGACCGTCCGGCTTCTCCTCGAGCGAGCGCGCATCGTCGCCGAGGGCGCGGCTGCCTTGTCCGTCGCGGCGGCGCTCGACGGCCGCGCCGGGGCAGGACGGGTCGTGTGCATCGTCTCGGGCGGGAACATCGACGCCGAACGCTTACGCATGATCCTCGCGGGGGAGGTCCCGGAGTAGCCGGACACTGCGGTCGCTCGTCGCGGCGCCCGGAAGCGACCGCCAGGCATCGCTAGGTTCCGGGTCATGCGGACGATCTCGCTGACGGCCGCGCGCCGGCTCGCGATTGCGGCGCAGGGCTACACGCCACGCGCGCGGCGCGGCCGCGCGAGCGAGGTGGAGTCTGCGATCCGCACGCTCTCCTGCGTCCAGCTCGACTCGATCACTGCCGTCGAGCGGAGCCATCGCATCGTCCTCGGCTCCCGGGTCGGGGAGTACCCGCGCGAGACGGTCTCGCGCCTGCTCGGGCAGGGCCGGGTCTTCGAGTACTGGGCGCATCAGGCCTGTCTGATCCCCGTCGAGGACTGGCCCCTCTACCGCTTCTGGATGACGCAGGAGCATCCCTGGCGCGGCGACGTCCTCGCTCGCGAGCGTGAGCTCGCCGACGAGGTGCGGGCGGCGATCCGCGAGCGGGGCCCGCTGACGTCGAAGGACTTCGACGGCGCGGGCGGAGGCGGCATGTGGAACTGGAAGCCGGCGAAGGTCGTCCTCGAGGCGCTCTGGAACGCGGGGGAGATCGTGATCGCGGGCAGGGTGAGCGGCTTCCAGCGGCTGTACGACCTCCCCGAGCGCGTCCTGCCCCGCGAGGTGCTCGACGCACCGGTACCCGACCCGGAGACGCGGCTTCGCGAGCTCGTCCGCCGAGCGGTGACCGCCCGCGGGGTGCTGAGCGACGCGGGCGTCTCGTACCACTGGAACCTGTCCGGCGGGGCTCGGCGCATCGTGCCCGTCGCGGACGGGCTCGTCGCGGATGGCGTGCTCGAGCGGGTCGCGGTCGAGGACGGCGGCCCCACGCTCCTCGTCCCCGCCGGCGCGGAGCTCGACCCGCCAAGGCCGAGCGCCGCCGTCCTCCTCTCGCCGTTCGACAACCTGCTCTGGGACCGCCCGTTCGTGCGGCGCGTCTTCGGCTTCGACCACGTGCAGGAGATCTTCAAGCGCGAGCACGAGCGCCAGTACGGCTACTACGTGCTCCCGTTCCTCTGGCGCGACCGCTTCGTCGGCCGGGCGGATCTCAAGACCGAGCGCAACGAGGGCACCCTCGTCGTGAAGTCGTTCCACCTCGAGCGCGGCGTCCGCCGCTCGGGCGCGCTCGAGGACGCCTTCGAGCGGGCGCTCGACCGGCTGCGGCGCGTGATCGGGCTCGAGCACGTGCGTCGCTGAGCCAGCGCTTGCCCAGATCACTCGGCCCGTCCGCGAGAGCGGCCGGCTTCGGCGGTTCTCGCGCGGGCGGGATCGTCGCGGGACGATCCCGCCTCGTGCACCACTGGAGCCTGCGAAGCTCCTCCGCACGTGCACTGGCAGCTCGCAGCCGTCGCCGCGGTCCTCCTCGCGTTCGCGGCCGTGTCCGGCCGGCTCGAGGGAACCTCGCTCACCGGGCCGATGGTCTTCACCGCGGCAGGGCTCGTGGTCGGCGTCGAGGCGCTCGGGCTCGTGGACCCGGCCGCGGACGGGTCGACGGTCAAGGTCCTGGCCGAGGCGACGCTCGCCGTCGTCCTCTTCTCGGACGCGTCGCGCATCGACCTTCGCGCGCTGCGGAGCGAGCTGGGCGTCCCGGCCCGGCTACTCGGGATCGGGCTGCCGCTGACGATCCTCGCGGGCTTCGCCGTCGCGGTGGTGCTGCTCGACGGGCTCGCGTGGCCTGAGGCGCTCGTGCTGGCCATCGTCCTCGCTCCGACCGACGCCGCCCTCGGGCAAGCCGTCGTCACGCTCGAGCGGCTGCCCGTGCGAATTCGCCAGAGCCTGAACGTCGAGGCCGGCCTCAACGACGGCATCTGCGTCCCGCTCTTCCTGATCGCACTCGCGGTCGCCCAGGCCGAGGAGGGTGCGATCGGGCACGGCCGGGCGGTCGAGCTCGTCCTCGAGAAGATCGGCTATGGGATCGCCGGCGGCGTGATCGCCGCGGTGGCGACCGCCGCGGTCGTGGTCGGGGCGGGCGGGTGGCGGCTCGTCGAGGAGTCGTGGCTGCAGGTCGTCCCGCTCGCGGGAGCGGCGCTCGCGTTCGGGCTCGCCGAGGCGATCGGCGGGTCCGGGTTCATCGCCGCCTTCGTGGGCGGCGGCGTCTACGGGGGGCTGCGGCGCGGGCGCGGCGGCGAGGTCTCGTACCTCCTCGAGCAGTCCGGCTCGCTGCTGACCGCGGTCACGTTCGTCGTCTTCGGCGCCGTGCTGCTCGGGCCAGCGCTGGGCGACCTCACCTGGGAGGTCGCGCTCTACGCGCTGCTCAGCCTCACCGTCGTCCGGATGCTGCCCGTCGCCGTCTCGCTCCTCGGCACCGGCGCCCGCCCGCCCACGGTCGCCTTCCTCGGGTGGTTCGGGCCGCGCGGGGCCGCGTCGATCGTCTTCGCGCTGCTCGTCGTCGAGGAAGGCGGGCTCCCGGGGGACGAGCTCCTGCTCGCGACCGCCTTCGTCACGGTCGGCCTGTCCGTCCTCGCGCACGGCGTCACCGCCGCCCCGCTGGCGAACCGCTACGCCGACTGGCTCGGGCGGCACCCGCGCGACGACGTGCAGGTCGAGACGGGTGCCGGTGCGCCCGGCCTGCGCTGGCGCCTGGCACACGAGGAGCAGAAGCCATGAGGATCGTCTCGCCCGAGGAAGCCCGCCGCATCGCGATCCGCTCGCAGCTCCTCGACGGGTCGGCGACGACTCTGCTCGACACCGTCCGCGCCCTCGGCTTCCTGCAGATCGACCCGATCTCGACCGTTGCGCCTCCGCAGTACCTCGTCCCCTGGAGCCGGCTCGGCGCCTACGATCGCGCCGAGCTCGACCGGCTGCTCTGGGAGGAGCGGGCGCTCTTCGAGTGGAACGCGTTCATCTGGCCGATCGAGGACTTCCCGCTCGTGAAGGCGCGCATGCGTCGCCGGGCGCGGAGCACGCACTACAAGCACGAGCGGTGGGGCCGGGAGTTCCTGAGAGAACACGCGGCCTTCAAGCGGCACCTCCTGCGCGAGCTCGAGCGGAACGGCCCGATGGCCTCTCGCGAGCTGCGGCACGAGGCGGCTCCCAGATCGCTCCGCGACCACCCGTGGTGGGGCAGCCGCCAGGTTCCGCTCCTGCTCATGATCCTGCACGGCCAGGGCGTCGTCGCCGTCGCCGGCCGGCGCGGCAACGAGCGGCTCTGGGATCTCGCCGAGCGCTGGTACCCCGAGGCGGAGACCGTGCCCCTCCGCGTCGCCGACCGGCTGATCGCCGAGAGGCGCTTCCGCGCACTCGGCGTGCGGCGCGCGCGGCGCGGCTGGGAGGCGCACCCGGAGGCGACCGACGGGCCGGTGCCGGATCGCGTCACCTTCCTGTCGCCGTTCGACCGGCTAATCCACGACCGCGACCGCACGGAGGCGCTCTTCGACTTCCGCTACCGCCTCGAGATGTACGTGCCGAAGGCGAAGCGAGAGTACGGCTACTACGTGCTCCCGATCCTCGTCGGCGACCGCATCGTCGGGCGCATCGAGCCACGGTTCGAGCGGTCGACGGGCACGCTGGAAGTGCTGGGCGCCTGGGGCGACACGTCGCGCGCCGAGGAAGCGCTCGCGAGCCTCGCCGAGTGGCTCGGCGCCGGGCGGATCGAGCGGCGCGACTAGGATCGAGACGTGGAGTTCGAGACGCGGGCGATCCACGCGGGGCAGGAGCCGGACCCGGCGACGGGCGCGATCACCACCCCGATCTACCAGACCTCGACCTACGTGCAGGACGCCGTCGGTGTCCACAAGGGCTACGACTACGCACGGGTGGCGAACCCGACGCGGACGGCGCTGCAGGAGTGCCTCGCCTCGCTCGAGGGCGCTGCGCACGGGCACGCCTTCTCGTCCGGCCTGGGGGCGGTGACGACGCTGATGCACCTGGTCTCGCCGGGCGAGCGCGTCGTCGCCGTCAACGACGTGTACGGGGGCATCTACCGGATGTTCTCGCAGGTCTACGAGCCGAAGGGCTACCGCTTCGACTTCCTCTCCGCGGCCGAGATCGGAGCGGACCTCCCCACTCGCCTCGACGAGGACGTGCGCCTCGTCTGGCTGGAGTCGCCGACGAACCCGCTGCTGAACGTCGTCGACATCGCGAAGGCTGCCGAGGCCGCGCACGCGGTCGGCGCGCTCGTCGTCGTCGACAACACCTTCGCC
>DASSCD010000138.1:0-5823 GCA_035698005.1 Gaiellaceae bacterium
CCGAGGCGGCGCGTGACAAGATCGTCGACGGCATGCTCGGGAAGCGCTTCTACGCCGCGACCCCAGGCGGTGTCCTCGCCGACCAGACCTGGGTCCACGAGGCGTCGAAGACGGTCGCGCAGGCGGTCGAGGACGCCGGCGCGTCGATCGTCGCGTTCGTACGGATCTCGGTCGCCGGCTCGTAGGGGCGCCAGTGAGCACCGGCACCGACGAGATCGCGGAACGAGCGACGCACGCTGAAGGGACGCGCTTCCGGCGTGCCCTCCTGAAGCTTTCCGGCGAGGCCCTCCTCGGCGCGCGCGAGTACGGGATCGACTCGACGACCGTGCACGCGATCGGGGAGGAGGTGCTCGCGGTCCACGAAACCGGCACCGAGCTCGCCGTCGTCGTCGGGGCCGGGAACATCTATCGCGGAATGGCGGCGGCTGCCGAGGGCATGGACCGGGCGACCGCGGACTACGCGGGAATGCTTGCCACGCTCCTGAACGCGCTCGCGCTGCAGGACGCGCTCGAGAAGCTCGGCGTGCACACACGGGTGCAATCGGCGATCACGGTGTCCGAGGTCGCGGAGCCGTACATCCGGCGCCGCGCGATCCGCCACCTCGAGAAGGGCCGCGTCGTGATCTTCGCCGCGGGCACCGGGAACCCGTTCTTCACCACCGACACGGCCGCCGCGCTGCGCGCGCTCGAGATCGGGGCCGAGGCGATCCTGATGGCGAAGAACGCCGTCGAAGGCGTGTACGACGGCGACCCGAACGAGGACCCGAGCGCGAAGTTCATCCCCGAGCTGACCCACCTCGAGGCGATCGAGCGCGGCCTCAAGGTGATGGACACGACCGCACTCTCCCTGTGCATGGACAACCGGCTGCCGATCTACGTCTTCGAGCTGGCGGAGGGGAACATCCGCCGGGTGGCCGCGGGCGAGCGGGTCGGCACCATCATCTCCACCCCCAAGGAGGCGTGAATGGCGGCGATCGAGGACTTCCTCGCGGATGCGAAGCGGCGCATGGACCGCTCGATCGAGGCGACCCACCAGGAGTTCAACTCGATCCGGACGGGACGCGCCTCGCCCGCGCTGCTCGATCGCGTGACGATCGACTACTACGGCACGCCCACGCCGCTCAAGAGCCTCGCCTCGATCGGCGCCCCCGAGGCGCGGCTGCTCACGGTCCAGCCCTTCGATCCGGGCTCGATGAAGGCGATCGAGCGCGCCATCCAGGAGTCCGACCTCGGGCTGACACCGTCGAACGACGGCAAGTTGATCCGGCTCCCGATCCCGACGCTCACCGAGGAACGGCGCAAGGATCTCGTGAAGGTCGTCCGCCGTGTGGCCGAGGACGGGAAGGTCGCGATCAGGAATGTGCGGCGGGACGTGCTGCAGCACCTCCGCGAGCTCGTCGTCAACGGCGACGTCGGCGACGACGAGGAGCGGCGGGCAGAGCAGCAGGTGCAGAAGGTCACCGACGAGCACGTGAAGTCGATCGACGACCTCCTGAAGGTGAAGGAAGCGGAGATCATGGAGGTCTGATCGCCGGCGCGATCGGACCCTGGAAGGGCGATGGACGACGACTCGAGCCACGTTCCGGGCGCCGCCCGGAGCGTGGCGATCATCATGGACGGCAACGGGCGCTGGGCATCCGCGCGCGGCCTCCCGGTCGCCGACGGGCACCGTGAGGGCGCCCGCGCGCTCCGGCGCACCGTGGAGGCCGCCATCGATCTCGGCATCGAATCGCTCGCCGTGTATGCGTTCTCGACCGAGAACTGGTCGCGGCCGGCGGACGAGATCGCGGCGATCATGGAGCTCCTCGACGAGACGATCGACCGTGAGCTCCCCGACCTCGCGAAGCAGGGAGTCCGCACGCGCTTCTTCGGGCGGCGCGACCGCATTCCCGGCGCGCTGCAGGCGAAGATGGCAGGCCTCGAGGCGCAGACCGCGGGGAACGAGCGCCTCCACCTCTGGATCGCGTTCGACTACGGGGGGCGCGCCGAGCTCGTCGAGGCGGCCAGACGGCTGCTCGAGGACGGCGTCGCGCCCGAGGCAGTGGACGAGGACGCACTCGCCACCCGCCTGTTCGCGCCCGAGCTGCCCGATCCCGACCTCGTGATCCGCACCTCGGGGGAGCAGCGCCTTTCGAACTTCCTCCTCTGGCAGTCCGCGTACGCCGAGCTCGTCTTCGCGGACACGCTGTGGCCCGACTTCGGCGAGGAGGCGCTCCGGGACGCGCTCGACGAGTACGCGAGCCGCGCGCGCCGTTTCGGCGCCCGGTGAGGCTTCGGGCGGCTGGGCGCCTCCGGACGCGTGATACTCGCCCGGTGACCCCCGGATGAGCTCCCTCGTCTCGCGGCTCCTGGTCGCCGCGATCCTGCTGCCGCTCGTCATCGGCGTCGTCTATCTCGGCGGCTGGTGGCTCTTCGCGCTGGCGCTCGCAGGCGGGCTCATAGCGCTGCACGAGCTGTACACGATGGCGCGCGAGCTCCGGCCGCTCGTCATCGCGGGCTACCTCGGGTTCGTCCTCGCCCTCCTCGGCCTGCAGCTCGGCGGCGTCGCCTGGCTGGTCGGGGGGATGCTCACGACGCTGTTCTTCTCCTTCGTCGTCTTCGGGCTCTCGCACGTCCGCCCGTCCGCGACCGCGTCCTTCGGCGTCACCCTGCTCGGCGTCGTCTGGGTCGGGGGCGGCATCGGGTTCCTCCTCCTCGTGCGCGACATCCCGGACAACGGCTTCTGGGCGGTGATGGCGGTGCTGTTCACCGTCTTCGCGGCCGACACGGCTGCCTTCTTCGTCGGCCGCTCGCTGGGGCGCCACCGGATGGCGCCGGCGATCTCGCCCGGGAAGACCTGGGAAGGGTTCGCCGGCGGGATCGCGGCGGCGATGCTCGTCGCGTTCGTCGTCCTCTACAACGACCGGGACGAGTTCCTGACGATCCCGGAGATGCTGCTGCTCGGCGCCGTCGTCGCGCTCGCCGCGGTCTTCGGCGACCTGTTCGAGTCCGCCGTGAAACGCGACCTCGAGGTGAAGGACTCCGGTCGCCTCCTCGGCGGCCACGGGGGCATGCTCGACCGCCTGGACGCGCTGCTGTGGGCCGGCCCAGCCGCCTACTACGTGATCCTCGCCGTCGGTGGGACGTAGAGCGGGCGGCCCTACGCGTTCTGAACACGGTGCCGATTAGCCTTCCTGCGTGGACGACGTGACGAGAGTCGCCCTGCTGGGGGCGACCGGCTCGATCGGGGAGCAGGCGCTCGAGGTGATCGCCGCGCACCCCGCTCTCGAAGTGTGCGCGCTCGCGTCCGGCTCACAGCCGCTGGACGAGCTCGCCGCGGCGCACGGTGTGGCGCACGTCCAGGTCGGAGGCGACCTCACGGAGCTCCTGGAGGCCTCCGAGCCCGATCTCGTACTCAACGCGGTCGTGGGCTTCGCGGGCGTCGGGGCGACGCTCTGGGCGCTCGAGCGCGGCGTCACCCTTGCGCTCGCGAACAAGGAGAGCCTCGTCGCCGCGGGGGAGCTGGCCGTCGCGGCCAGGGAGCGGGGTGGAGGGCTCCTGCTGCCCGTCGACAGCGAGCACTCGGCCGTCTTCCAGTGCCTGGAAGGACGTGCGCCGGAAAGCGTCGAATCCGTCGTCCTCACCGCCTCGGGCGGCCCGTTCCGAAACCGTTCCCTCGCCGAGCTCGAATCGGTGAGCGTGGAGGAGGCGCTCGAGCACCCCACCTGGTTCATGGGCCCGAAGATCACCATCGACTCCGCGACGCTCGCCAACAAGGGCCTCGAGCTGATCGAGGCGCACTACCTGTTCGACCTCCCCTTCGACCGGATCGAGGTCGTCGTGCACCCGAGCTCCGTCGTCCACGCGCTCGTCCGCTTTCGCGACGGGGCCGCGCTCGCCCATCTCGGGTACCCGGACATGCGCGTGCCGATCTCGTTCGCGCTCACCTACCCCGACCGCGCGACGACTCCAGTGGCTGCGCTCGACTTTTCCGCGGGCCTGACCCTCGAGTTCGAGCCCCCCGACCTCGAGCGCTTCCCGCTCCTCCGTCTCGCGCGCGAGGCGGGCGAGCGCGGCGGTACCTACCCGTGTGCGTTCAACGCCGCGAACGAGGTGGCCGTCGCGGCCTTCCTCGAGGGGCGGATCGGCTTCCTCGACGTAGCGGGAATGGTCGAGCACGCGATGACGGAGGTAGACGGCACGCCGGCACGCGATCTCGACGAGCTGGTTGCCGCGGACGCGGCGGCACGTCGAGCGGCTCAGGGAAGATTGGCGCCGGTGTGAGCACGTGAGCTTCCTGATCGCGATCCTCGGCCTCGCCCTGCTCATCCTCGTCCACGAGGCGGGCCACTTCTTCGGCTCCCTCGCGGTCGGCCTGCGGCCGCGGCGGTTCTACGTCGGGTTCCCGCCCGCGCTCGTCAAGTGGAACCGGAACGGGATCGAGTACGGCGTCGGAGCCATCCCGCTCGGTGGGTTCGTGACGATCCCGGGGATGCACCGTCCGATCCCGTACGACGCAGACCGTCGGTTCGCGCACGCGGCCGAGGAGGCGCCCGGGCTCGCCGGCCCGATCGACCGCGTGAAGCGCGCGCTCGAGGCGACCGACCTGCCCGCCGGCCAGGCGGCGCTCGACGACCTCGAGCTGGCGCTGCGCGAGCGGAAGCTCTCGCCGCGCGCGCGCTCCAGCGCGGAGAAGGGCCTGACCGAGCTGAGGGACGCCCTCGGCGACCAGGCGTACTGGAAGGCGCCGACGTGGAAGCGGCTCGTCGCCATCATGGCCGGACCGGGAGCGAACGTCGCCCTGACGCTCGTCCTCTTCGCCATCCTCTTCACGACGGTCGGAGGGAAGCCGAGCCAGACGATCGCCTCGGTCGCCGCGGACTCCCCCGCCGAGTCCGCGGGCCTGCTGGCGGGCGACAGGGTGATCGCGGTCGACGGCGAGCGCGTCTCCGGGGAGGCGCTCGGCGAGCGGATCCTCGACTCGGAGGGGAAGGCGCTCTTCCTCACCGTGGTTCGCGACGGCGAGGAGATGAAGATCGGACCGCTCGCGCCCATGGAGACCGACGGCGGCTACCGGATCGGGATCGTCCGCGAGGGCCTGGGCCTCCCGCCGCTCGACGCCTCGTGGCGTGCGGTCGAGGTCACCGGGATCGTGACGAAGGAGATCGTCCTCTCGATCGGCCGGCTCGTGACCGGGCAGGGCCGGGAGGACGTCGCGAGCCCGATCGGGATCACCCGCGTCTCGTCGGACGCGGTCCAGGAGGGCACCGCGAACTACCTGTGGGTGCTCGGGCTCGTCTCGCTCTCCATCGGCCTCATGAACTTGCTGCCCCTGCTGCCGCTCGACGGCGGGCACGTGATGTTCGCGCTGCTCGAGGGCGCGCGCGGCCGCGTGCTCCGGCGCGAGGTGTACGAGCGCGCGTCGGTCGTCGGCATCGCCGTCGTCGTCCTCCTGTTCTTCATCGGGCTGACGAACGACATCGGACGGCTGAGCTAGCCGCGACAGATCGGGAGTCCACTCGCGCGGACTCGCGATCGCGAAAGTCCCTGAAGCGGCCGCTATCGCGGCGGCCGGTATCTCTGCAGGAATGGCGTGAAGCTACGCTCTGGACGTGCCGAGCGAGGTCGGGATCCGGGTCGGGAGCGTGCCCGTCGGCGGCGGCGCGCCCGTCGCAGTGCAGTCGATGACGCTCACGAAGACGCACGACGTCGCGGCGACGACTGCCCAGATCGCCGCGCTCGCGTCCGCGGGCTGCGAGATCGTGCGCCTCGCGGTGCCGAAGAACGAGGACGCCGTCGCCCTCGGGACGATCGTCCGCCTGTCGCCGCTCCCGGTGATCGCCG
>DASSCD010000139.1:0-2548 GCA_035698005.1 Gaiellaceae bacterium
GGGGTCGACGTCTCCGACCCCGCAGCGCTCGACTCCGCGCTCGAGGACCTCGGCGCTCGCATCGGGCTCGAGCGCGTGCAGGTGCTGCACGTCAACGACTCGAAGGCCCCGCTCGGATCGAACCGCGACCGCCACGAGATCGTCGCCGAGGGCCTGATCGGAGACGGGCTCGCGACCTTTCTCGGGCATCCCGCGTTCGGCGACCTGCCGGCAGTTCTCGAGACGTGGCCGGAGGGAGGTCTGCGCACGGACGACCTCGAGCGCCTCCGGAGACTGCGCCGCCGCGGGACGCGCCGTCGTCGAGCCGGCTGAAGGAGACGTCAGCGAGCGTCGTCGACGCGGGCGAAGACCCGGAAGGTCGCGCGCTCGCGCGGGAGCTCGTGGAACTCGGGGTTCCGGCAGCCGAGGGCATCCTCGCGACCCCGGTAGCACTCGACGACCTCTCCTTCGCACATCGGTAGGGGCGCGCGCCGCGCGCGGACGGCGCCGAACCCTTCGCGGTCGGCCTCGGCCGCCTGCAGGAGCGAGAGGTCGATCTCCACGTCGAACACCTTCTGCAGGCAGCCCATGTACGTGCGGCCCCAGGCCTCGTAGGCGTAGACGAACGGGCACGCCATGCGGAGGCACGCGCCCGGGTACACGACCTTCTCGCAATGGACCTCGCAGTGGCGGCACTCGACCTCGTCCTGTACCCGGAGCGGGATTCCGACCTCGGCCGCAGCCTCGTTCATGTGTCGATTGTGTGCCGACCGGTGCGCGGGCCGCAAGTCTTGACAAATCGCCGGTTTTCAGGCAGTGGCGACGGGACCCCGGTCCCGACACCGAGCGCTGCTCGGGAGGCAACGTCATGGATAGGGTTCGCGCCCGTGGTTCGCAAGATCCTCTTCGCGACGCTCGCGCTCGCCCCGCTGACGATCGGCCTCCACTACTTCGCGGACCTCCCCGAGACCACCGAGTTCGTGCTCGCGGCGCTCGCGCTAATCCCGCTCGCCTGGCTGATCGGCGAGGCGACCGAGCACGCCGCCGAGCACACCGGCCCCGGAATCGGTGGGTTCCTGAACGCGACGTTCGGGAACGCGCCCGAGCTCATCATCGCGCTGCTCGCGGTGAACCAGGGGCTGACCGAGGTCGTGCGCGGCTCGCTCTCCGGCAGTGTCGTCTCCAACCTTCTGCTCGTCCTCGGCGCCGCGCTCGTGGCCGGGGGGCGCGGAGACCTGGACCGCTACTCGAGCTTCCTCTCCTTCGGTCTGCTCGCGTTCGCGACCGTGCTCTTCCTCGTACCCTCCATCCCCGGCTGGGACGGCGACCCGGATCGGCATGCGCTCGAGGTGGTCACCGTCCCGGTCTCGATCGTGCTGCTCGTCGTGTACCTCGGCGTCACGTGGTACTCCCTCCGTCGGCACAGCGCCCTGCACGTCGCGAGCGACGAGGAGATTCGCGGCTGGTCGCTGCGGCGGTCACTCCTGGCGCTGGCGATCACAACCGCGGTCACCGCGCTCGTTGCCGAGATCCTCGTCGGGTCGCTCGAGGTCTTCGCCGACAAGGCGGGCCTCAGCGAGTTCTTCGTGGCCGCGGTCATCGTCGCGATCGTCGGCAACGCCGCAGAGCACGGAGGCGCGGTCATCGTCGCCTTCCGCGGCAAGATCGCCCTCGCGGGCGAGATCGCGCTCTCGTCCGCCGCGCAGGTCGCGGTCTTCCTCATCCCTGCCGTCGCCCTCCTCTCCTGGCTACTCGACCCGCTCTCCCTGAGCTTCCGGCCGGTCGAGATCGCCGCGCTTGCCGGGTCGGTCGTGTACACGGCGCTCGTGCTCTTCGACGGCCGCTCGAGCCGGTTCCGGGGAGGCCTCCTGCTCGTCGGGTACGCGGTCGTCGTCGTCGCCTTCTTCGTCGCGGGCGACCGCTGAGGCCGTCAAGGAACGCGAAGGAGCTCGTAAGGAACCTCTGAAGACGGCGTTCCGAGGACGTCCGGATCGGGTACTCCTTCCGGATGCGCCTCGTCGTCGTCGTGGTCGCCGCCTGCGCGGTGTTGCTCGCAGCCGGCCCCGGCTCGGCGAACGCGGCGTCCAGCGTGCGGTTCGGGATCCAGGACGACGCCTGGCTCGAGCACGGCCCAGGGGCTCTCTCGGCCCGCGTCGCGATCCTCGACCGCCTCGGCCTCGACGTCGTCCGCGTCACCCTCGAGTGGTACCGGATCGAGAGCCGGCACGGCGTGTACCGCTGGCAGCGGGCGGATCGTCTGCTTCGCGCACTCCGGGCGCGCGGACTTGCTCCCGTCGTCACCCTCTGGGGCACGCCAGGGTGGGCGAACGGCGGTGGAGGGCCCAACGTCGCGCCGATCGACGCCCTCGACTTCGAGCGCTTCGCGGAGCAGGCCGCCCTCCGCTACCGATTCGTCCGGCACTGGGTCATCTGGAACGAGCCGAACAAGGCGCCCTGGCTCCGGCCTACCTCGCCGCGGACGTACGTCCGCCAGATCCTCAACCCCGCCTATCGCGGGATCAAGGCGGTCTCGCGCCGCGCGCTCGTCGCGGGTGGCGTCACCGCTCCC
>DASSCD010000140.1:0-16172 GCA_035698005.1 Gaiellaceae bacterium
GGGGAGGTCGAGGCCGC
Source organism: Gaiellaceae bacterium (assembly GCA_035698005.1). Classification (GTDB taxonomy): domain Bacteria; phylum Actinomycetota; class Thermoleophilia; order Gaiellales; family Gaiellaceae; genus GMQP-bins7. The sequence continues at coordinate 18 of DASSCD010000140.1, forward strand.
GTCCACATACTGCTACTCGACCTGGGGCGAGACGGACGAGGCGGGGCCGGACAGCGGACGCGAGCGCGTCGTCATCCTCGGCTCGGGGCCGAACCGGATCGGGCAGGGGATCGAGTTCGACTACTGCTGCGTCCACGCCGCCAAGACCTTCCGGGCGCTCGGCTTCGACGCGGTCATGGTCAACTGCAACCCGGAGACGGTGTCGACCGACTACGACACGTCCGACCGCCTCTACTTCGAGCCACTCTCGCGCGAGCACGTCCTCGAGGTGTGCTCCCGCGAGCGCCCCGTCGGCGTCGTCACCCAGTTCGGCGGCCAGACTCCGCTCAAGCTCGCCGGAGCGATCGAGGAGGCGGGGTACCGCATCCTCGGCACGCCGCACGCCGCGATCGACCTCGCCGAGGACCGCGAGCGCTTCGGCACGCTCGTCTCGGAGCTCGGGGTGCGTTGTCCCCCGTGGGCGGTCGTGGCGAGCCCCCAGGAGGCTGCGGCCGCGGCGGACCGCATCGGCTATCCGGTCCTCGTGCGGCCCTCGTACGTGCTCGGCGGGCGCGCGATGCGCGCGTGCTACGACGCCGACCAGCTGGAGGCGGCGATGGCTGCCGTCCAGGGACCCGTGCTCCTCGACCGGTTCGTCGAGCATGCGATCGAGCTCGACGTGGACGCGCTCTGCGACGGGGAGGAGGTGTACATCGCCGCGGTGATGCAGCACGTCGAGGAGGCGGGCGTGCACTCGGGCGACTCGACCTGTGTGCTGCCCGCGCCCTCGCTGACGCTCGCGGCCGCGCTCGAGGTCGAGCACGTCGTGAAGCGCCTCGGCCTCGCGCTGGGCGTCGTCGGGCTGCTGAACGTCCAACTCGCGATCGCGGACCAGACCGTGTACGTGCTCGAGGCGAACCCGCGCGCGTCGCGCACCGTCCCGTTCGCGAGCAAGGCGATCGGCGTGAACCTCGTCGACGCGGCGTGCCGGATCGCGGCGGGGGCGACGCTGCGCGACCTCGACCTGCCCGCGCCGCGCCCGAACCAGGTGAGCGTGAAGGCGGCCGTCCTGCCCTTCTCCCGCTTCCCGGGCGCAGACCCCGTCCTCGGGCCGGAGATGCGCTCGACCGGGGAAGTGATGGCGAGCGCCGCCGACCTCCCGACCGCGCTCGCGAAAGCCGAGCGCGCCGCCGGCCGACCGCTCCCGACCTCGGGCACCGCGTTCCTGTCGGTGCGGGACGAGGACAAGCCTGCGGCGGTGGCCGTCGCGGCCGCCCTGGCCGGCCTCGGGTTCGAGCTCGTCGCGACCGAGGGAACGGCGAGGACGCTGCGCGCGGCCGGGCTCGAGCTGGAGGTCGTCGCCAAGGTCGCCGACGCGGACTCCGACGAGCCCACCGTCGTCGATCTCGTGCGGCGCGGGCGCTGCGACCTCGTCGTGAACACGCCGCAGGGGCGTGGCGCACGCGCCGACGGCTACCTCATCCGGGAGGCCGCGCTCGTCGCGCGCGTGCCCTGCATCACCACGCTCGCCGGCGCTGCCGCAGCCGTGCATGCGATCGCCAACGCGCGCGCGGAGTCCGCGCTCTCGCTCCAGGAGCGCATCGAGGCGGGCGCGTGAGGCGAGAGCCCCTTCGTGTTCTCGGCGTCGAAGCCGTGGGCCCGTACGCGCTCCTCCAGCTCGAGCGCGGCGAGCTCGAGCCCGGCGCTCCGGGCCAGTTCTTCATGCTGGAGGCGCCCGGACGTGTGCTGCCGCGCCCGATGAGCCTCTGCCAGGCGCCCCCGGGAGAGCTCGCCTTCCTCGTCGACCCGATCGGCACGGGCACCCGCGCGCTGGCCGCGCTCGAGGCGGGAGCCGCGATTCACGTGCTCGGGCCGCTCGGGATCGGGTTCGACCTCGACGTCGCGCGGCCGCTGATCGTCGCCGGCGGCATCGGCATCGCACCGATGCCGTATCTCGCCGAGACGCTCGGTGGCGCCCCGGCGCTCCTCGGCTTCCGGAGCGACCTGCACGCCCAGGCGGCAGCGCTCCTTCCCGGCGCGGAGGTCGTCGTGGAGCCGCGCCTCGTCACCGATCTTCTGCCCGCCGACCCGGGCGACGTGCTCGCGTGCGGGCCGGAGCCGATGCTCGACGCCCTCTCGGAGCTCGTCCCGCGTGCTCAGCTCGCGCGCGAGGCCCCGATGGCGTGCGGTTATGGGGCCTGCTACGGCTGCGTCGTAGAGATCGACGGGCGCTACGAGCGCCTCTGCGTCACCGGCCCGGTGCTCCGGGAGGCCGCATGACGCCGGCGCGCGTCCCGGTCCTGAACGCCTCCGGTTGCCTGGACGCGCTCGCGGCGCCCGGGGTGGCGAGGCAGCTCGACACCTTCGTGACGAAGACCGTGACGCCGCTTCCGCGCCAGGGGAACCCACCGCCGCGCATCGCCGAGACGGACCACGGCATGCTCAACTCGATCGGGCTGCAGAACCCGGGGATCGACGCGTTCGTGCGGGATCAGCTCCCGAGATTGGAGGCGCTGAAAGTGCCGTTCTGGGTGTCCGTGGGCGGGTTCTCCGCCTCCGACTACGCCCTCGTCTGCGAGCACCTCGACGACCACGAGCCCGTGGCCGCAATCGAGCTGAACCTTTCCTGCCCGAACGTCGAGGAGGCGCCCGAGACGGCGGCCGAGCTCGTCTCCGCCGCGCGGGTGGCGACCGCGAAGCCGCTGTACGCGAAGCTCTCGCCGGCGACATCCGACATCGCCGAGTCCGCGCGCTCCGTGGCCGCCGCAGGGGCGAATGGGCTCTCCGTCGTGAACACGATCCGGGGCCTCGCGCTCGACCCGCGCACCCTCCGCCCGGTGCTCGCGCACGGCGCAGGCGGCTACTCCGGGCCGGCGCTCCGCCCGATCGCGCTTGCCTGCGTTCACGCGTGTGCGAATGCGGTCGAGCTGCCGATCGTGGGGATGGGAGGCGTCTGCTCGGGGCGGGACGCGCTCGAGCTCGTGGCGGCCGGAGCGAGCGCGATCGCCCTCGGGACAGTGCTCTTCTCGGACCCGTTCGCACCGGCGCGCATCCGCGAGGAGCTCGAGTCGGAGCTTGCCGCGAGCAGGCTCGGAACCGGAGGCGAAGACCGGAGCACGGCGGTCGGATCGCCGCTCCCTGCGGGTGCGTAGGCCGATCCGACAACGCAAAAATACCTGCAAATAGGCCAAAACGTTCCTGCTTGACCGGGAACCGCATCTTGGTAGACTCGTCCGGCTCATGGTCACGCCGAAGACGCACGCCCAGGCGCCCGCCCGCTCGCTCGACCAACGGATGGAGGCGCTGCAGAGGGCGAACGACGTACGCGTGCGGCGGGCCCAGCTCAAGCGGGACCTGAAGGCCGCTCGCGTGCACATCGAGGAGATCCTCCTCGACCCGCCCGAGTTCGTCTCGACCGCGAAGGTCTTCGACATGCTCATGGCCGTCCCCAAGTTCGGGCGCGTCAAGGCCGCGCGGCTGCTGAACCAGTGCCGGATCAGCCAGTCGAAGACGGTCGGCGGGCTCTCGGAGCGGCAGCGGACCGAGCTCGTCGATCTCTTCAACCACCGCTCGTGACCGACGCGGGCCCGAGTCCGCTCTCCGGCAGGTAGCTCGCGGGCGTGTCGTCCTCGCCCGTCTTCGTCGTCACCGGGCCGTCCGGTGCGGGCAAGGGGACGCTGATCAGGGGCCTGCTGGAGCGGGTGGACGGGCTCGAGGTGGCGGTGTCCGCCACGACACGGCCGCAGCGGCCGGGCGAGGTCGACGGGCGCGAGTACTGGTTCCTCTCCGACGACGAGTTCACGCGCCGGGTGGGGGCCGGGGAGTTCCTCGAGTGGGTCCCCTATGTCTCCGGGCGTCGGTACGGGACGCTACGCTCGGAGATCGAGCGAATCGCGGAGGAGGGGAAGGTCTGCGTCCTCGAGCTCGAGCTCGACGGCGCGTTGCGGGTGCAGGACGAGGTGCCGGGCAGCGTGACCATCTTCATCGCCGCGGACGTCCCGGAGCTCGAGCGCCGGCTCCGCGACCGCGCGACCGAGAGCACGGGGGAGATCGGCGAGCGGATCGACCTGGCGCGCGAGCAGCTCGAGCAGGCGCACCGCTTCCGGTACATGGTGCGAAACGACGACGTCGAGCGGGCGACGACCGCGCTGGCCGCGGTCGTGGACTGCGAGCTGAATCTCTCCCGCAAGACGGGGGATCCGCTCGCACGGATGCTCCCGTCGCAGACACGTCCCTGATGGCGTCCGCGTCGCGGCCGCGGGCTGACGTTCCCCACCGCCGCAGTGCAGGTACCATGGCGCGGCGATGATCCATCCCCGAATCGACGAGCTCCTCGACCGCGTCGAGGAGTCCCGCTACGCGCTCGTGATCGTCGCGGCCAAGCGCGCGCGGCAGATCAACAACTACCACCACCAGCTGGGCGAGGGCATCGGCTTCGACGAGGCCCCGCCACCTCTGATCGAGTCCCGCTCGAAGAACTACCTCACGATGGCGATGGAAGAGATCGCGAGCGGCAAGATCACGTACCACGCCCCGCCGGTCTAACCGCCTCGACCGTGGCACGCATCCTGCTCGGCGTCACCGGGGGGATCGCGGCCTACAAGGCGTGCACGCTGGTGCGTCTGCTCGTCCGAGCGGGCCATGACGTGCACCCCGTCGTGACGGCGGGGGCGGCTCGCTTCGTCACCGAGGAGACGTTTCTCGCGCTCGCCCGCCGCCCGCGGGGCACGACCCCGTACCCGCATCTCGAGCCGGTCGACCTGCTCGTCGTCGCGCCGCTGACCGCGAACACGCTCGCGCGCCTCGCGCACGGCTTGGCCGACGACCTCCTCACGGAGGCCGCGCTCGCACACACGGGCCCGGTGCTCGTGGCGCCGGCGATGAACACGCGCATGTGGAGGCACCCGGCGACGCAGGCGAACGTCGCCCTCCTCCGCGACCGCGGGGTCGAGCTCGTCGGCCCGGCGGAGGGCGAGCTGGCGGAGGGCGAGATCGGCGTGGGGAGGATGGCCGAGCCCGAGGAGATCGCCGCGCGCATCGCCGAGCTGCTCGGAGAGACGCTGCCGCCCGGCTCGCTGCAGGGCCGGCGCGTGCTCGTCTCCGCCGGCGGGACGCGCGAGCCGCTCGACTCGGTGCGCTTCGTCGGCAACCGCTCGTCCGGGCGCATGGGCGTGGCGCTCGCGGAGGAGGCGCGCAGCCGCGGGGCCGACGTCACGCTCCTGGCGGCGAACCTCGGTGTCGCAGCACCCGCAGGGGTGACCGTCGTGGACACGCCGACGGCGGCCGACCTCGAGCGCGAGGCGCTGGCGCGGAGCGACGCGGACGTCCTCGTCATGGCCGCCGCGGTCGCCGACTACCGGCCGGCGGAGCCACGAGCGGACAAGCGCCCGAAGGACGAGGCGCGCTGGACGGTCGAGCTCGAGCCCACCCGAGACGTCCTCGCCGCCCTCGGCGCCGAGCGGCGCGCCGGGCAGGTCCTCGTCGGGTTCGCGGCCGACGGGGCAGGCTCCGGGCTCGAGCGGGCACGGGAGAAGCGCGTGGCGAAGCGCGCCGACCTCTTCGTGTTCAACGACGTGAGCCGGTCCGACATCGGCTTCGACGTCGACGAGAACGAGGTCGTCATCGTCTCGGAGGCGGGGGAGCGAGAGGTGGCGAAGGGGCCGAAGCGCGAGATCGCCGCGGTCGTTCTGGACGAGATCGAGCGGCTACTCTCGGACAGATGACCGATACGGCCCCGGTGCGCGGCACGGTCGGCTCCGCCGGCGCAGCGGAGGTCGTCGAGCGCGTCGTGGCGAACCTCGAGCTCGCCGTCCGGGCGCCGCGCGAGACCCTCGAGCTCTGCGTCCTCGGCCTCCTCGCCGAGGGCCACCTGATCATCGAGGACTTCCCGGGCGTCGGGAAGACGATCCTCGCGAAGTCGCTCGCCCGGTCGCTCCATCTCTCGTTCTCGCGGCTCCAGTTCACTCCCGACCTGCTCCCGACGGACGTGACCGGCGTGAACGTCTTCAACCAGAAGACGAACGAGTTCGAGTTCAAGCCGGGCCCGGTCTTCGCGAACGTGCTGCTCGTGGACGAGATCAACCGCGCGTCCCCGAAGACGCAGTCCGCGCTCCTCGAGGCGATGCAGGAGTGCCAGGTGACGATCGACGGCGTCACGTACCCCCTCGAGCTCCCGTTCCTCGTCGTCGCCACCCAGAACCCGATCGAGTATGAGGGGACCTACGCCCTTCCCGAGGCCCAGCTCGACCGCTTCACGGCGCGGCTCTCGCTCGGCTACCCGCCCGCTGTGGAGGAGGCCCGCATGCTCGCCGAGCAGACGACTTCTCCGCCTCTCGAGCGGCTGCAGGCGGTCGCTGACCGCGACGACATCCTCGGCGCGATCGCCGCCGCCCGCGCGGTCTACGTCGAGGAGAGCGTCGGCGGGTACGTCGTCGAGGTGCTTCGCCACACCCGCAACAGCCCGAGCCTGGCGCTCGGGGCGAGCCCACGGGCCGGGATCGCGCTGCTCCGCATGGCGAAGGCGCGCGCGGTCGCAGCCGGCCGCGACTACGCGCTCCCCGAGGACGTCCAGGCCGTCGCAGGCCCGGTGCTCGCCCACCGGCTGATCCTCGCCCCCGAGGCACGCGCCGCGGGCGTCAGCGGCGAGGACGTGATCCACGACGCCCTGCGCGAGACGCCGGTCCCGGCATGACCCGTTTCGGCGGAGCGCTCGTGCTCGGCCTCGTGGTCACGGTCTCCGCGCTCGCCTTCGGGTCGCGGCCGCTCGGCGTCGCAGGGCTCGGGCTTCTGTTCGCCGCCGGTGCCGCCCGGGTCTGGCGTGGGGCGGTCCGCGAGCGGGTCGCCGTCGTCCAGGCGGCCGACCCCTCGCCCGCCGTCGAGGGTGCACGCGTGCGGCTCGACGTGGAGGTACGCCGCGTCTCGCGCATGCCGGTCGCGGCGGCCACGGTTCACGGTTCGCTCGGGCGCCTCGGCGGGTACGAGTGCCGCCTCCGCGGCCACGGGCGCACGCTCACCGGCACCGTGGACCTCGGCCGGCTCCCGCGCGGGCGCTTCCGGGTCTCCGAGGCCCGGCTCGAGCTCGGGGACGTCCTCGGGCTCGAGACCGTGTCGCTCCCGATCGACGGCACCGCCGCCGTGCTCGTCTACCCCAGGCTGGTCGAGCTCGAGACGCTCTTCAGCGAGGCCGGGCGGCGCGGCGGCGACGGACGGAGGCTTCTGCTGCGAAGGACGGCCGGGTTCGACTTCCACTCGGTCCGGGAGTACGAGCAGGGCGAGTCGCTGCGGCGGGTGCACTGGCCGACGACCGCGCGGCGCGGGCAGCTGATGGTGAAGGAGCTCGACGACGCCCCACGCGACGCGGTCGTCGTCCTGCTCGACTGCGACCCGTCCGGCGCCGTGGGCCTTCCGCCGGACTCGAGCTTCGACACCGCCGTCCGGGCGGCTGCCTCGATCTTGCGCGTCTACGCGGCGCGCGGACGGCGTGCGACGCTCGTCGCCACGGGCATCGGAGGCGTCGTCGATGTGTGCTCGCTCACCGACTTCGGCGACGCGCTCGACGCCCTGGCGGCAGTCGAGCCGGACGCCGCGTTCCCGCTCGCGCGCGCCCTCGGGCACGAGCAGGCTCCGGCTGCCAGGGCGGGTGAGCTCGTCGTCGTGACCGCGACGCTCGATCCCACGTCCCTGGGGGCGGTGCTCGACTCCGCCGCGCGCCGCCTCGTCTCGGTCGTGTGGGTGGACGCTCCGAGCTTTGCCGGGCGGCCGACCCGCGCCCTGCCCGGCCTGCTGCGGCTGTCGGCCGCGGGCGTCCCCGTCGCCGTCCTCCGGCGCGGCGACGACCTGTCGGCTGCGCTCGACGCGGCCCGTCCCGAGGTGGCCGCGCATGGGTAGGACCCTCGCCGCGTGCGCGCTCCCGGCGCTCGTCGTGGCCGCGGCCTGGCTCCGGCTCGAGGATCCGCGCCTCGTGGGGGAGGGACTGGCCGTGGCGGCGCTCGCGGTCGCCGCCGCGCTCCCGCGCCGAGGCTGGCAGCGCGCGCTGGCGGCCGTTCTCGCGGCGGCCGGAGCGGCGCGGATCGCCTTCGGAGCACACGCCTGGGAGCTTCTTCCCTTCCGGGACGAGCGCGTGCTCGGGCCCGTCGCCGACGAGGCGAGACGGGGCGTCGAGAGCTTCTACGAGGTGCTGCTCCCCTTCGAGCCCGGCCGGCAGCCGGCGATGCACGCGCTCGTGCTCGCCGCGATCTTCGGGTTCGTGCTCGTCACCGCCTTGCTGGTCGCGGCGAGGCGCCCGACCGCGGCGCTCGCAGCGACGATCGCGGGTGCCGGCTGGCCCGCAACGCTGATGGGCAGCGACGCGGTCGCGATCGGCGCGGTCACGCTCGCGGCCGCGCTCTCCATCCCGCTCGTCCTTCGTGTTCGGTCGGCGCACTCGCTCGCCGTGGGAGCAGGCCTGGCCGGGCTGGTGGTGGTCGCCGCCGCGTGGGCGTCGTCCTCGACCGCGGTCGCGCGAGAAGCGGCCCTCGGCTGGGAGGCGTGGAGCATCCGCGGCGAAAGGCCGCTGCCGGTCACGGGCGTCCGCTTCGCCTGGGACTCGAACTACGACGGGATCACGTTCCCGCCCGAGCCGACCGTGGTGCTCAGGGTCGACGGGCCGGAGCAGGCGCACTACTGGCGCACCTCGACGCTCGATCTGTTCACCGACGACCACTGGTTCGAGGACCTCACCTGGCTCTCCCGGATCGAGGGCGACGTCGGCGACGTGCCCGGCGGACCGCTGGCTCCGCCGAGGGCCGCACAGCGCGAGAACTGGCTCGAGCAGGAGGTGGAGATCCGCGCACTCGTCGACGACCGCCTCGCGGCCGCGGGGACGCCGGTCGCTCTCGACTCCCGGCAGCTCGGCACCGTGTTCCTGCTCACAGAGGGTGTCCTGCGCGTGCGCGACCCGCTCTCGCGCGGCATGCGCTACCGGGTGTGGAGCTACGCACCCGACCCCGCACCCGCGGCCCTCGCACGCTCGAAGCCGCGCTACCCCGACGAGGCGGCCGAGTTCCTCGAGCTCGACGGCCGCTCCTTCACGCCGTTCGGCAGGCCTGCGCGCAGGACTGCCACCCTCGCCGTCTTCGACGACGCCTCGTACCGGCGGCTCGCGCCGTACCGACCGCTGTACACGATCGCGCAGCAGGTCGCCGGGCGGGCAGCAACACCGTACGAGGCCGTTCTCGCCCTCGAGGGCTGGTTCAGGCAGCGCGGCGGGTTCACCTACGACGAGCGCCCGCCGCGCGTCTCGGGTCCGCCGCTCGTCGCGTTCGTGACCCGCACGAAGCAGGGGTACTGCCAGCACTACGCGGGCGCGATGGCCCTGATGCTGCGCACGCTCGGCATCCCCGCGCGCGTTGCCGTGGGCTTCACGAGCGGCGCGCGCAGGGACGGCAAGTGGGTCGTCACGGACCACGACGCCCACGCGTGGGTGGAGGCGTGGTTCGCCGGCCTCGGCTGGGTGCCCTTCGACCCGACCCCCGGCCGCGGGACCTTCAGCGGCAACTACTCGCTCGCGTCCGATTCGCCGGAGGCGGTGAACGCCCTTGAGCGAGGACAGCTCACCCAACGGCGGGTCGGGGACGACTTCCGGAACACGGCCGGCCTGAGCACGACGCAGGTTGCACGGGACGAGCGTGCGCCGTCCTTCGCCGCGGCAGTCCTCCTGCTGGGCGCACTGTGGGTCCTCGTAGTCGGAGGAGGGAAGGCCGTCGTTCGGCGCGCGCGCCAGACGAGCCGGGACCCCAGGCGGTCGGCGGCTGCGAGCCGGCGGGAGCTCGAGGGCTTCCTGCGCGACCAGCGCATCGAGGTGGCTCCGAGCGCGACGCTCGAGCAGCTGCGACGGACGATCGCGGCCGAGCTCGGGCTCGACGGACGGGCGTTCGCGACGGCGGTCGCGCGAGCCCGCTTCGGCCCGCCCGAGAGTGCGAGCCGCCATGCAAGGACGGCGCGCCGCGAGCTCCGCGTGCTCCTGAGGCGGATGCGACTCGAGCTGTCGCTGTGGGCGCGGTTCCGAGGCCTCGTCTCGTTGCGCTCGGTCCAGCGCGGAGCACTGCGGTGACGGAGACCTACGACCTCTTCCAGAAGGGCAGGGAGCAGCTCCGGAGCGGGATGCCCGCCCAGGCGACCGTCTCGCTCGAGAAGGCGAGGCGCCGCGAGCCGAGCTCGCGCTCGATCCGGGAGGCGCTCGGGATCGCGTACTTCCGGCTCAGCCGGTGGGAGGAGGCCGAGAGCGAGTTCCGCGCGCTCGTGGAGCTCTCCCCGGCGGACGACTGGGCGCACTGGGCGCTCGGGCGGGCGCTCGCGAACCAGGGAAGGCGCGAGGAGGCCGCGCCGCACTTCAAGCTGGCGCGGGCACTCGGCCCGCGCGACATCGATCTCGACTAGCCGACGAGACGGGCCTCGGACGGCGTCGTGACGCCATCGAGGCACAGGCCGACGACCTCGTCGCGCATGGTCGACATGCCGGCGGCCACGGCGGCCGCGCGCACCTCGTCCGCGCCCGCGCCTCGCGACAAGAGCACGCGGACCTCCTCGGTCAGTGGAAGGCTCTCGAACACGGCCTTCCAGCCGCGATAGCCGGTCCCGTTGCAGGACCCACAGCCGCGCCCGCGCGCGAGGAGGCGCCGCCCGGCCTCCTCCTCGGGGCGGCCGAGGCTCTCCATCTCCTCGGCGCTCGCGTAGTAGGTCTCGCGGCAGTCCGTGCAGACGCGGCGAACGAGGGTCTGGGCGAGGACGCTGGAGAGCGTCGATGCCAGCAGCAGCGGGTCGACACCGAGGGACGAGAGGCGAGCGATCGCGGAGGCGGCATCCGTCGACTCGAACGACACGAGGACGGTGCGCTCGGCCCGGGCTCCCCGGAACGCGACCTGCGCCGTCTCTGCGTCCCGGAGATCGCCGACGAGCACGACGTCGGAGTCGGAGCGGAGAAGTGCGCGGAGGCCGCCTGCGAGGGTCATGCCCGCTGCAGCGTCCACCTCGACCTGGCCAGCTCCGGCGACGAGCTCCTCGACCGGGTCCTCGATCGTCGCCACCACGCGCTCCGGGGTCGCGAGCTCGCGAAGCGCCGCGTACAGCGTCGTCGTCCTCCCGGAGAGCGCAGGCCCGGACACCACGACGACGCCCGACGAGCCGCGCAGCGCCTCGCGGAGAGAGGCATCCGCGTCGGGCCGCAGACCCAGGTCGGAGAGGACCGTGGGCCTTCCGTCCTGTGACCGGGAGCGCAGAGCGAGCTGCACTCCAAGCTTCGTGGGTACGGCGGCGACTGCGAGATCCACCGCACGCTCGTCGTGGAGCACCACGAGCATCCCGTGCTGCGGGGCACGCCGGGAGGGATCGAGCCCGGCCCGGGCCATCAGCTCCTCCGTCACCTCCCCTGATACCGCCTTCTCGACCGTTCCGAGGTCGTGCATGGAGCCGTCGATCCGGCACCGCGCGACGAGGCCGCGCGGATGCGGTGCGAGCAGTATCGTCGCGGCCCCGAGCGAGAGCGCGCGCTGCAGCAGCTCGTCAACCGCGCTCTCGGCCTCGACGGGAGCCTCGGCGGGCTCGTGGCGCTCCTCGGGCTCGTACGGCTCGTCCAGGTCCTCCTCGACGAGCGCAACGGTCGTCTCCACGACGTCATCGTCATGCTGCTCGAGGCCGTCGTCGACGACGGCCTCGGCCGTGTCATCGTCCTCCTCGGCCCCCTGGCCCTCGGGCGCGTCGCCTTCGCGGAGATCCTCCGCAGGGAGCACGTGCACGGCGGCGAGCTGCCCGTCCTCGGCCTCGACGTCGGCGGCGCCCGCGTCCGCGTCGAGCGCGACGGTCTCGTCGCCGAGGGTGGCGGTGTCGACCACGAGCGCGACGACCTCGGCGAGCGGCTCGTGGAGAGGGACGATCTGCGGGTACGAATCGGCCTCGAACGCCGTGTCGGCGACCTCGCCCACCTCCGCGAGGAGGTCCTCGTCGAGTCGCTGGAGCCAGGGGTTCTCCTCGGCGACCGGCTCCGTGGCGGCTGCGATCTCCGGCGTCTCCAGGTGGACGTGGTGGAGCGCCTCGTCGATCTCGTCGGGCGTCATGACTACGAATCGGATCGGCGCGTCGAGCACGACGTGGAGCTCGTCGGCGTAGACGACGTTCGTCGGGTCTGAGACTGCGACGAGCAGCGACTCGTCGTCCGAGCGGCCGAGCGGAAGGGCCGAGAGCCGGTGCGCGAGGCTCTCCGGGAGCAGGAGGGCAGTCTGGACGTCCACGCGAGCCAGGTCGAGCTCGACGAAGGGCAGGTCGTACTGCTCGGCGACGAGCCGGGCGACCTGGCTGCGGGTCACGGCGCCGCGCTCGACGAGGATCTCGCCCAGGCGCTTGTTGCCCGCGATGCGCTGCTGCGCGAGCGCGGCGTCGAGCTCGTCCTCGCTCACGAGGCCGTCGCGCACGAGGAGCGCGCCGAGCGCCGCGGAGCGGTGGGCGCGCGGATGCTCGGGCACGACGAGGGTGGTCTCGACCTGGTCGGCCACGAGCCGGTCGTCGGCGGTTTCGTCGGCGACGGCGAGCATCCCCGGGTCGTCGAGGTGGGTCGCGGCGTCCGGGGCACTGAGGGCGTACGCGATCGCGGCATCGAGCTCGTCCTGGGCAGCCACCGCGTAGCGGAGCGGCACCCCGAGGAGCCGCCGGAACTGCTCCGAGAAGAGGACGAGAGGCGGGTCGGAGACGGCGACGAGCACGGACGCGTCCGGCAGGACGCTGATCGGGAGCGCGGCGAACTCACGCGCGCTCTCTTCGGAGAGAAGCGTTGCGGCGCGGAGGTTCACATCGGTCGGCATGAGCTCGAGGTAGGGCAGCTCGTACTGCTCGGCGACGAGCTGCGCGACCTGGGCGTGCGTGACCGTGCCGCGTTCGACGAGGAGCTCCCCGAGACGCCGCGCGGAGAGGCGGTGGTGGCCGGCGTCCTCCTGCGTGGTGAGGACGTCCTGAAGCTGGTCCTTGTCGACGAGGCCGTCGCGGAGGAGGAGTGCCCCGAGCGCGGGCCAGGGGTGGTGGGCGGCTTCCATCCCCTCCTTATCGGCTCCGCGCGCGAGATCCTGAGCGTGGAGAATCGCGTGCGTGCGGGCGGTCGTCCAGCGGGTGTCCAGCGGCTCGGTCACCGTTGACGGTGCCGTCCGCGGTTCGTGCGGCCACGGCCTCGTCGTCCTGCTCGGGATCGCCCGCGGCGACGACGCCGCGACCGCCGAGCGACTCGCCTCGAAGGTGGCGCGCCTGCGCGTGTTCGAGGACGCCGACGGGCGCCTCGACCGCTCGCTCGTCGACGTCGGCGGCGAGGCGCTCGTCGTCAGCCAGTTCACGCTTCTCGCGGATACCCGCAAAGGCACACGGCCGAGCTTCTCGGCCGCGGCGCAGCCGGAGGAGGCGGAGCCGCTCTACGAGTACTTCTGCGCCGCGCTGGAGGGCGACGGCGTCCCGGTCGCGCGCGGTGACTTCGGCGCTCACATGGAGGTCTCGCTCGTCAACCACGGCCCGGTGACGATCGTGCTGGACATCTAGTGCCGGCCTCCGCGCTCGCGCTCGCCCTTGGCGCCGCGGCGCTCCACGCGACGTGGAACGTGCTGCTCGCCCGGGCGAGGGACGTGCGGGCGGCGACGACTGTCGCGCTCGTCCTCGGCGTGCTGCTGTTCGCGCCGGTGGCCGCGGCGACGTGGCGGGTCGAGCTCGCCGCGGTACCGTGGATCGCGGCGTCGGCGGTGCTCGAGGTCGTGTACTTCGCGCTGCTCACGGCCGCGTACGGCCGCTCCGACCTGAGCCTCGTCTACCCGATCGCTCGCGGGGTCGCACCCGTGCTCGTGCTCGTCGGGGCCACGCTCGCGGGTGCGACACTGGGCGGCTGGCAGGCGCTCGGGGTCGTCCTGGTCGGCACGGGCGTTCTCCTCGTGCGCGGCGTCCGCGGCCCGGTCGACCGCGCGGGGGTCGTCCTCTCGTTGACGATCGGAACGACGATCGCGGGCTACACGCTCGTCGACAAGGAGGGGATCGAGCACGCGTCCGCGGTCCCGTACCTCGTGCTCGTGCTCGTGCCGGTCGCGGTCGTGGCCGTGCTCTGGCACGGTGTGAGGGGAAGGCTCGCGAGCGTGCGCGCCGAGATCGGCCCGGCGACCGTGGCCGCGGGTGCCGCCTCGTTCCTCGCCTACGCGCTCGCATTGGCCGCGCTCTCGCTCGCTCCGGCCGCCGCGGTCGCAGCCGTGCGCGAGACGAGCATCGTCATCGCGGTCGCTCTCGGCGTCGTCGTCCTACGCGAGCCCGTCGGCTGGCCGCGAGCCCTGGGCGCGACGGTCGTCGTCGTCGGCGTCGGGCTCGTCGCCGCGACCTGAGGCTGGCGGCCCGGTGCTATCCTTCGTCGCACCACATTTCACCGGCTTCACGAAATGGGCGCGCCGCGCCCATTTTGTTTGAGGGGTCTGAACACGATGACCACGACCTACACACGCGAGCGAGCGCTCCAGGACGAGATCGCCCCGGCGGTCGAGCGCCGCCTGCCCGAGGTCGAGGTGCTCGCGGTCGAGCTCCTCTCGCCGAGCCGGTTCTGCGTGTACATCGACCATCCGCGCGGCGTCGACCACGCGCTCTGCGAGCGGGTGACGCATCTGCTCGACGACTACCGGGCGGACTTCACCATCGACGTGTCGTCGCCCGGGCCGGAGCGGCCGCTGCGCAAGCCGGCGCACTTCGCTGCCGCGGTCGGGCGGCGCGTCGCCGTCCGCACGGACGGCCCGGTCGCGGGGCGGAACCGCGTGCGGGGCGAGGTCCTCGAGGCCGGGGACGACGCCGTGACGGTCGAGGTCGCCGGGGATCCGGCGCCGCTTCCGATCCCGTACGACGCGATCGTGCGGGCAAACCTGATCGACGAGGGGTAGACCACATGAGCCAGGAGATCATCGAGGGAATCCACATGATCGAGAAGGAAAAGGGGATCGAGGAAGGCGTCCTCATCTCCGCTCTCGAGGACGCGCTGCTCGCGGCGTTCAAGAAGACGCCGGAGGCGAGCCGCCATGCCGAGGTCAAGCTCGACGAGGCAGGTGAGTTCCGTGTGTACGCGATCGACATCCCGCAGGACGTCGAGGTCCGGCTCGTCGAGGAGGCGCGCGAGGCGCGGATCACGGAGCTCGAGCGGATCGAGGAGGAGACCGGTGAGCGCCAGCACACGCTCGTGACCGACGAGGACCTCGACCTCGACTGGTCGCAGGTGCCGCCCGGGCAGATCGTGCGCACCGACGTCACTCCCCACGACTTCGGCCGCATCGCCGCGCAGACGGCGAAGCAGGTCATCCAGCAGCGGATCCGCGAGGCCGAGCGGGCCATCATGTACGAGGAGTACGTCGATCGCCACGGCGAGGTCGTGACGGGGATCGTCCAGCAGGCGGGCGACCGGAACAACGTCCTCGTCGACCTCGGTCGCGTCGAGGCGCTCCTGCCCCGCTCGGAGCAGGTGGATGGCGAGCGCTACGAGCAGGGGAGTCGGATCAAGGCCGTGATCGCCGAGGTCAGGTCCGGGACGAAGGGGCCGCAGGTGATCCTCTCGCGCCGCGACTCCGAACTCATCCGCGCGCTCTTCGAGCTCGAGGTCCCCGAGATCGCCGACGGCCTCGTCGAGATCCGAGGCGTCGCGCGCGAGCCCGGCTACCGGTCGAAGATCGCGGTCGAGTCGCACCAGCAGGGCGTCGACCCGGTCGGCGCCTGTGTCGGCCCGCGCGGGTCGCGCGTGCGGATGGTCGTCTCCGAGCTCCGCGGCGAGAAGATCGACATCATCCCCTACAACGAGGAGCCCGCCCGCTTCGTCGCCAAGGCGCTGTCGCCGGCGCGGGTGCGCGAGGTGCTCGTCGACGACGACACCAAGGAGGCGACCGTGATCGTCCCGGACGACCAGCTCTCGCTGGCGATCGGTCGCGAGGGCCAGAACGCCCGCCTCGCCGCGAAGCTCACCGGGTGGAAGGTCGACATCAAGTCGCAGAGCGAGTTCGTCGAGGAGGACGACCTCGAGTACGACGACGGTGAGGAGCAGGCCGACGGGCGCTGCTCCGCGGTCCTCTCGGCGGGCCGGCGATGCCCGAACGCGGCGCTCGAGGGCTCGCGCTATTGCGGCCTGCCCCAGCACCAGGCGCTGGCGCGCTTTGCCACCAA
>DASSCD010000141.1:0-21790 GCA_035698005.1 Gaiellaceae bacterium
CGGTCCTCCCCGCGCTCGGTCGGCCGCGTCACGACGATCTCCTCGTCCGACTTCTCGATCTGCATGCGCGTCGGCACGACCTGGCTCAGCTCGCCGAGCGGGCCGTTCACCTGCACGCGGCCGTGCGAGATCGCGACCATCACGCCGGCCGGCAGCTCAATCGGCTTGCGTCCGATCCGGCTCACCAGACGAACGCGATCACCTCGCCGCCGACGCCGCGCTCGGCGGCCTGGCGGTGGGTGATCACCCCGGTCGAGGTGGACATGATGGCGGTGCCGAGCCCGCCGAGGACGCGCGGGAGGCGGTCCTTGCGCGCGTAGACGCGCCGGCCCGGCTTGGAGACGCGCTTGAGGTCGGTGATGACGCGCCGGCGATCGCGCGCGAACTTCAGCTCGATCACGAGCGTGCGGTATGGCAGCGGCTGGTCCTTCGCGTCCGTCGCCTCCACGACGCGGAAGTCCTTGATGTAGCCCTCGTCCTTGAGGATGCGCGCGATCTCCTCCTTCATGCGGGAGGTCGGCATCGAGGCGGACTCGTGCAGCGCACGGTTCGCATTGCGGATGCGGGTGAGCATGTCGGCGATTGGGTCGGTGAGCACCGTCTGCCTCCTACCAGCTCGACTTCGTCATTCCGGGCACGGCGCCCTGGTGTGCGAGCTCGCGCAGGCAGATCCGGCAGAGGCCGAACTTGCGGTAGACCGCGCGCGGGCGGCCGCACCGGTTGCAGCGCGAGTACGAGCGCACCTTGTACTTGGACTCGCGCTGCTGCTTCGCGACGAGCGACTTCTTGGCCATTTCGGCTACTGATCCCTTCTCTCTTCGCCGGCGAGGGGGAGGCCGAGCGCGGCGAGGAGCGCGCGCCCGTGCTCGTCCGTCTCGGCCGAGGTGGTGATGGCGACGTCGAGCCCACGGATGGACGGGACGCTGTCGTAGTCGATCTCGGGGAAGATGATCTGCTCCCTGATGCCGATCGAGTAGTTGCCGCGCCCGTCGAACGAGCCGGGGTCGAGCCCGCGGAAGTCGCGGATCCGGGGCAGCGCGATCGATGTGAGCCGGTCGAGGAACTCGTACATGCGGGCGCCGCGGAGCGTCACGCGCGCGCCGACGGGCATGCCCTCGCGGAGCTTGAAGCTCGCGATCGACTTCCGCGCGCGGCGCACCTGGGCGCGCTGCCCGGAGATGACGGTGAGCTCGTCGATCGCCGCGTCCAGCGCCTTCGCCTCGGTCTTCGCCTCGCCGACGCCCATGTTCAGCGTGACCTTCGTCACCCGGGGCACCTGCATCGTCGAGGAGAGCCCGAGCTCTTCCTGGAGCTGGGGGCGGATCTCCCGCTCGTAGCGCTCCTTGAGGCGGGGCACGTACGTCTCCATGGTGGGCGCGGTCGTCGTGCTCACCGGTCGAGCTCCTGGCCGCAGCTCTCGCGCTTGCAGACGCGGACGCGGACGATCTCGCCCTTGATCTCCTTCTCGACGATCCCGACGCGCGTCGGGTTGCCGCAGACCGGGCAGACGACCATCACGTTCGACACCGGCACCGGAGCGGGCTTGTCGAGGATGCCGCCGGGCACGACCTGGGCGCCGCCCATCCGCGAGGAGTCGCGGATCGGGCGCGGCCGCGTGTGCCGCTTGGCGACGTTGAGGTTCTCGACGATGACCCGGCGCTCGGACGGGCGCGCCTCGATGACGCGGCCGCGCTTGCCGCGGTCCTTGCCGGCGATCATCTGGACGAGGTCGCCCTTCTTCACCTTCATCTTCACGGCCACTACAGGACCTCCGGGGCCAGGCTGACGATCTTCATGAAGTTCTTCTCGCGGAGCTCGCGCGCGACGGGGCCGAAGATCCGCGTCCCGCGCGGGTTGGACTGCTGGTCGATGAGGACGGCGGCGTTCTCGTCGAACCCGATGAGCGTGCCGTCGTCCCGGCTGTACGGCTTCTTCGTCCGGACGACGACCGCCTTCACGACCTCGCCCTTCTTGACCGCGCCCTGGGGCGTGGCCGACTTCACGGTAGCAACGATCACGTCGCCCACCCGCGCGTAGCGCCGGTGCGACCCGCCGAGCACGCGGATGCACAGGAGCTCGCGGGCTCCCGTGTTGTCCGCCACCCGGAGACGGGACTCCTGCTGGATCACTTCGCGGCCTCCACGATCTCCTGCAGGCGCCAGCGCTTCATGCGCGACAGCGGCCGGGTCTCGACGATGCGGACGACGTCGCCCACCTTCGCCTCGTTCTGCTCGTCGTGGGCGTGGAGACGCGTGCTCCGCCGGATGACCTTCTTGTACATCGGGTGCGCCTTCACCGTGTCGACGCGGACGACGATCGTCTTGTCGCCGGCGGCCGAGACGACCGCGCCCTGTCGCTCCTGACGGCGACCGCGGGCGTGCTCGGGCTTCGGGAGGCGCGTGATCGGCTTCCGCTCGGCGGGCTGCTCGCGCTTCGGCTTCGAGCGTTGGCGGCGCTCCGAGCGCGGGAGGCGCTTCCGCTTCTTCTTGGGTGCAGGCGCAGCCGCGGGCTCCTCGCTCTCGGCGGCCGGCTCGGAGTCCTCGGCGGCGGCGTCGACGGGCCCGGCCTCGGCGGCCTGTTCCTCGACGGGCTCCTCCTCCGCGACAGGCTCGTCGGCGGGCTCTGGCTGGGCCTCGGCCTCGTCGGCTGGTGCCTCCGCCTCCGCCGGCTCCTGCTCCGCCTCCGCTGCGGGCTGCTCGGCCTCGGCCTCCGCCGTCGGCTCCTCGGGCACCTCGGGCTCCGTCTCGGCGACCTCGGTCTCCTCGACGCTCTCGTTCTCGTTCTGCTCAGCGTTCTCGTCGGCCATCTAGCTCATTCCTCGCTCGTTCTTCACGGTCAGGATGCGCGCGATCTCGCGCTTGGCATGACGCAGGCGCGCGCTGTTCTCCAGGACGCCGGTCGCGGTCTGGAAGTGGAGGTTGAAGAGCTCCTGCCTCGTCTCGGCCATCTTCCGGTCGAGCTCCTCGTCGGTCAGCTCGCGCAGCTCCCTAGCTCTCATCACGTCCTCCGATCGCGGCGGCGCAGCGCTTCGAGGGCGGAGCCGGACTTTGCCCGGCGGGAGCCGAAGCGACGGTCGAGCGGGTCGCGGCGGCGAGGGAGGGGGGCACGTGGGGGGAACCGCAGGTTCCACCCACGATTCGTCTAGCTCTCAAAGAGATCGGCCTCCCTGCGTACGAACTTGGTCTTCAACGGAAGCTTCTGACCCGCGAGGCGGAGGGCCTCCTTCGCCAGCTCCTCGGGCACGCCGCCCATCTCGAACATGACGCGCCCGGGCTTGACGACGGCGACCCAGCCCTCAGGGGAGCCCTTGCCCGAGCCCATCCGGGTCTCGGCTGGCTTCTTCGTGACGGGCTTGTCGGGGAAGAGGTTGATCCAGACCTTCCCGCTACGGCGGATCTTCCTCGTCGCCGCGATGCGGGCAGCCTCGATCTGCCGGTTCGTCACCCAGCCGGCCTCGAGAGACTTGAGACCGTAGTCGCCGAACTGCACCGTCGTCTGGCCCTTGGAGGTGCCCTCGCGGCGGCCCCGGTGGTGGCGGCGGTACTTCGTCTTCCGCGGCATCAGCATCAGCTGTCGGCCTCGGTCTCGGGCGCCGTCTCCGGCGTCGACTCTGCAGCTGTGTCCGGAGCGCTCTCCGGCGGGGCCTGCGGTGCCTCCTCGATCTCGGGAGCGGCGACGACGTCGTCTGCCTGCGCCTCGGTCACGGGCGCCTCGGTGTCGCGCGGCGCGCGCTCGTCGCGGCGCGGGCGCTGTCCGGGTCGTCCCCCGCCGGGACGCTGGCCGCCGCGGCGGCGGCGCGGGACGATGCCGAGCCCTTCGCGATCCTGCTGGCGGCCGCGGCCCTCGCGCGAGGCGCCGAGACCCTCGGACGATGCGCCACGCCGGCGGCGAGCCTGATCCTGGTCACCGAGGCGCGAGTCGCCACCTCCGGCACCCTCGTAGCCCTCGGGCATGATCTCGCCCTTGTTGATCCAGACCTTGACGCCGATCTGGCCGGCGGTCGTCTTCGCCTCCGCCTGGCCGTAGTCGATGTCCGCGCGGATCGTGTGCAGCGGGACGCGCCCCTCGGAGTACATCTCGCGCCGACTCATCTCGCCGCCCGTCAGACGGCCGGCGGCGGCGATCTTGATCCCCTGCGCGCCGGAGCGCATGGCCGAGGCGAGCGACCGCTTCATCGCGCGCCGGAAGCTGACGCGGTTCTCGAGCTGCTCCGCGATCGACTGCGCGACGAGCTTCGCGTCGAGCTCGGGCCGCTTGATCTCGTTGATGTTGATGTGGACGTTCTTCTTGGTGATCGCGTGGAGCTCGCGGCGCAGCGCGTCCACCTCGACGCCGGACTTCCCGATCACGATGCCCGGGCGCGCCGTGTAGATGTCCACGGTGATCCGCTGCTTGTCCTTGCGGATGAGGATGTCGGAGAGCCCCGCGTGGGAGAGCTTGCCGAGGATGTGGCGGCGGATCTTCACGTCCTCGAGCAGGTAGTCCGAGAACTCCTGCTTCCCGGTCCACCAGTTCGACTTCCAGTCGTGGATGACGCCGACGCGGAACCCGCCGGGGTGCACTTTCTGGCCCATCAGGCAGCCACTCCTTCCTTCTTCTTCCGGCGGATCGACGCCTTTGGCTTCGCCTCCGCCTCGGGAGCGGCCTGCTCGGCCGCCGCGGGCTTCGAGCGCGTGCGGCGCCGCGGCGTCTCCGCCGGCGGCTGCTCCGCGAGCACCAGCGTGACGTGGCAGGTCCGCTTCTTGATTCGGTTGACGCGCCCGCGCGCGCGCGGGCGCCAGCGCTTCAGCGTCGGGCCCTCGTCCGCGTAGGCCGCCTCGACGACGAGCTCGTCGCCGTCCAGCCCGTGGTTCGCCTCCGCGTTCGCGACGGCGGAACGGAGGACCTTCTCGATGTCCGTCGCGGCGGCGCGCGGGGTGAAGGCGAGGATCGTACGCGCCTCCGGGACCGAGCGCCCGCGGATGTGGTCGAGCACGAGCCGCGCCTTCCGCGCGGACGTCCGCACCCACTTCGCCTGGGCCCGCACCCTCATCAGGTCGTCGTCGGCCATCAGCGCTTCTTCACCTGGGTCTGGCGGTCGCCCGAGTGGCTGCGGAACGTGCGCGTCGGGGCGAACTCACCGAGCTTGTGCCCGACCATCTGCTCGGTCACGAACACCGGCACATGCTTGCGCCCGTCGTGGACCGCGATCGTGTGGCCGACCATCTCGGGGAAGATCGTCGAGGCGCGCGACCAGGTGCGGATCATCCGCTTCTCCCCGGCGGCGTTCATCGCCTCGATCCGGCTCAGGAGCCGGTCCTCCACGAAAGGCCCCTTCTTCGAAGAACGTGACATCGACTAGCGCTTCCTCTCCTTGCCGCGGCGGCGGCCGCGGACGATGAGCTTGTCGGACTCCTTGTGCTTGCGGCGCGTGCGCTTGCCCAGGGTCGGCACGCCCCAGGGGGTGACCGGGTGGCGGCCGCCCTTCGTCTTGCCCTCGCCACCGCCGTGCGGGTGGTCGACCGGGTTCATCGCGGAGCCGCGCACCGTCGGCCGCTTGCCGAGCCAGCGGCTCCGGCCGGCCTTCCCTCCGGACTGGTTCGCGTGGTCCGAGTTCCCGACCTGGCCCACCGTCGCCCTGCACGCGAGGAGGACGCGGCGGAGCTCGCCCGAGGGGAGCCGCAGCACGCCGTGATCCCCGTCCTTCGCGACGAGCTGGATCGAGGAGCCCGCCGAGCGCGCCATCCGCGCGCCCTGACCGGGCTGCAGTTCGACCGCGTGCACGAGCGTGCCGGTCGGGATGTTCGCGAGCGGCAGGGCGTTCCCGGGCTTGATGTCCGCGTTCGGGCCGGACTCGAGCACGGCGCCGACCCGCAGCCGCGCGGGGGCGAGGATGTACGACTTCGCGCCGTCCGCGTAGTGCAGGAGCGCGATGCGTGCCGACCGGTTCGGGTCGTACTCGATCGCGGCCACCTTGGCCGGGACCCCGTCCTTCGTGCGCTTGAAGTCGACCTTCCGGAACTGGCGCTTGTGCCCGCCGCCCTGGTGGCGGGTCGTGATGCGGCCGCGGTTGTTCCGCCCGCCTCTCTTCGGCAGCGGCTCGACGAGCGACTTCTCGGGCTCGGACTTCGTGATCTCCTCGAAGCCCGAGGTCGCCATGAACCGGCGCCCGGGGCTCGTCGGCTTGTACTTCTTCAGAGCCATCAGACGCTCGCCCCCTCGAAGATCTCGATCTCGTGCCCTTCCTTCAGCTGGACGATCGCCTTCTTCCAGCCCGGCCTGCGGCCCTTGATCAGACCGCGCCGCTTCGGCTTCGACTGCACCTTGACGATGTTGACGCTCGCCACCTCGACCTCGAACAGCTCCTCGACCGCCTGCCGGATCTGCGTCTTGTGCGCGTCGGCGTGCACGCGGAACGTGTACTTGCGGTCCGTGATGAGCGAGTAGCTCTTCTCCGAGACGACCGGCGCGAGCAAGACCTGGTTGGGGTGGAGACTCACGCCGCTGCCACCTCCTCGCCGCCCTTGCCCGCGCGTGCGAGGACGAGCGGGAGCGCGTCCTCGGTGACGAGCACCGAGCGCGCCCAGACGACGGAGACGACCTCGAGCTCGGCCGGGACCGTCACGAGCACCTTCTGGATGTTGCGGAAGGACTTGATCACGAGCTCCTCGTCCTCGGTCGCGACGACGAGCGTCGGGCGCTCGCTCCAGTCGCCCAGCACCTCGAGCGCCTTGCGCGTCGAGGGAGCGTCGAAGGACGACGTGTCGAGGAGCGCGAACGTGCCCTCGGAGGCGTGGCTCGAGAGCGCGCCGCGAAGCGCGGCCCTCCGGGCCTTGCGGTTGACCTTCACCTCGAAGCTCCGCATCACGGGCGGGAACGCCGCGCCGCCGCCCGTCCAGTGCGGCGCGCGTGTGGTGCCGGCGCGCGCGCGGCCCGTGCCCTTCTGGCGCCACGGCTTCGAACGGCCGCCGGCGACGAGGCCGCGGCTCTTCGCCCCGCGCGTCCCCGCGCGGGCGGCGTTCATCTCCGCGCGCACGGCCTCGTGGACGAGGTGCGGCTTGACCTCGGCGGCGAAGACGGACGCCTCGAGCGAGGCCTCCTTCCCCGATCCGCCGAGCACGGGAGCCTTGGGTGACGTCGCAGCCATGCCTAGACCGCCAGGATCTCCACGATCCCGTTCTTCGCCCCGGGCACCGAGCCCCGGACGAGCAGGAGGTTGCGCTCGGCATCGACCTCGTGCACGACGAGCCCGGGCTGCGTGACGCGCTCGCCGCCCATCCGGCCGCTCATCCGCATGCCCTTGAACACGCGCGATGGGTACGCCGAGGCGCCGATCGAGCCCGGCTTCCGGACGTTGTGCGACCCGTGCGAGACGGGGCCGCGCGTGAACCCGTGGCGTTTGATCGTGCCCTGGTAGCCCTTCCCGATCGAGATCCCGGCGACCTTGATCCGCTCGCCGGGCTCGAACGACTCGACGGTGACCGTCTCGCCGACCGTGAGGCCGCTCCCACCGCGCACCTCGACGAGGTGCCGGTGCGGGCCGACGCCGGCCTTCTGCAGGTGGCCGACCTCCCCCTTCGAGATTTTCCGCTCCGCCACCGGCTCGAACGCGAGCTGGACGGCGTCGTAGCCGTCCGTCTCGACCGTCTTCACCTGGACCACGGGGCACGGGCCGGCCTCGATGACGGTGACCGCGGTCATCGCGCCCGTCTCCGGGTCGAAGGCCTGGCTCATGCCGAGCTTCCTGCCGAGGATTCCCTTCATGGCTCGATCTCGATGTCGCGGCGCAGCCGCGTGTCCGCGTCAGCGGACCAGTGGAAGGGGTCTGGGGAAACCGGGAGGTTTCTCCGGCTGCATGGGTATGGCGTTCGGCTCATAGCTTGATCTCGATGTCCACTCCGGCTGGCAGGTCGAGTCGCATCAGCGAGTCGACCGTCTTCGGCGTCGGGCTGTGGATGTCGATCAGGCGCTTGTGCGTGCGGACCTCGAAGTGCTCGCGGGAGTCCTTGTCCTTGAAGGGGCTCCGGATCACGCAGTAGACGTTCTTCTCCGTGGGCAGCGGGACGGGACCGGTGATGGTCGCGCCGGTGCGCTGCGCCGTCTCCACGATCTGGGACGCGGAGCGGTCCACCTGCTGGTGGTCGTAGCCCTTCAGACGGATGCGGATCTTCTGCTGTGCCATGTGGTGGAAAGCGAGGGGAGAGGCGAGGCCTCTCCCCTACTTGATGATCTCCGTGACGACGCCGGCGCCGACCGTGCGGCCGCCCTCGCGGATCGCGAAGCGGAGGCCCTGGTCCATGGCGATCGGCTGGATGAGCTCGATCTCCATGTTCGTGTTGTCGCCCGGCATGACCATCTCCTGCCCCTCGGGCAGCTTGATGGAGCCGGTGACGTCGGTCGTGCGGAAGTAGAACTGGGGCCGGTAGCCGTCGAAGAACGGCGTGTGGCGCCCGCCCTCGTCCTTCGAGAGGACGTACACCTCGGCCTTGTACTGCGTGTGCGGCGTGATCGAGCCGGGCTTCGCCAGGACCTGACCGCGCTCGACGTCCTCGCGCTTGACGCCGCGGAGGAGCGCACCGGCGTTGTCGCCGGCCTGGGCGTAGTCGAGCGTCTTCTGGAACATCTCGAGCCCGGTGATGACGGTCTTCTCCGTCTCCGGATGGATGCCGACGATCTCGATCTCCTCACCGACGGTCATCTTCCCCTGCTCGATGCGGCCGGTCACGACGGTGCCGCGGCCCGTGATCGTGAAGACGTCCTCGATCGGCATCAGGAAGGGCTTGTCGACGTCGCGCACCGGCTCCGGGATGTAGGAGTCGACCGCGGCCATGAGCTCGAGGATCTTCGGCGTCCACTCGGGGTCGCCCTCGAGCGCCTTCAGCGCAGAGACCTGGACGACCGGGATCTCGTCGCCGGGAAACTCGTACTTCGAGAGCAGCTCCCGGACCTCCATCTCGACGAGCTCGAGCAGCTCGGGGTCGTCGACCATGTCGGCCTTGTTGAGCGCGACGACGATCGAGGGGACCTCGACCTGGCGCGCGAGCAGGATGTGCTCCCGTGTCTGGGGCATCGGGCCGTCGGCGGCGGAGACCACGAGGATCGCGCCGTCCATCTGGGCGGCGCCCGTGATCATGTTCTTGATGTAGTCGGCGTGACCGGGGCAGTCGACGTGGGCGTAGTGCCGGTTCTCGGTCTCGTACTCGACGTGCGCGGTGTTGATCGTGATGCCGCGCTGGCGCTCTTCCGGCGCCTTGTCGATCTCGTCGAAGGACATCACCGAGGAGCCGGTGCCCGACTCCGAGAGGACCTTGGTGATCGCTGCCGTGAGCGTGGTCTTGCCGTGGTCGATGTGGCCGATCGTGCCGACGTTGACGTGCGGCTTGGTGCGCTCGAACTTCTGCTTGGCCATCTGTTCCTATCCCTCCGGTTTACGCTGACTTCTCACCCGTCACGAGCGACTCGGCGATCGTGGCTGGCACTTCCTCGTAGCGGTCGAACTGCATCGTGAACGTCGCGCGGCCCTGCGTCATCGAGCGCAGGTCGGTCGCGTAGCCGAACATCTCCGCGAGCGGCACGCTCGCCTTGATCGCCTGAGAGATGCTCGACTGCGACCCGCCGACCGGGTCGATCTGCTCGATCCGGCCGCGACGGCCGTTCAGGTTACCAATGACGTCGCCGAGGAAGTCCTCGGGTGTCACGACCTCGACCGACATCACGGGCTCGAGGAGCTTGGGCTTCGCGCGCTTCATCCCCTCCTTGAACGCCATCGAGCCCGCGATCTTGAACGCGCGCTCGCTCGAGTCGACCTCGTGGTACGAGCCGTCGACGAGCTCGACCTTGATGTCGACGACCGGGTAGCCCGCGAGGATCCCCGAGCTCATCGCCTCCTCGATCCCCGCGTCGACGGCCGGGATGTACTCCTTCGGGATCTTCCCGCCGACGATCCGGTCGACGAACTCGTACCCGCCGCCCGGCTCCTGCGGGTAGAGGTTGACGACGACGTCGCCGTACTGGCCCGAGCCGCCGGTCTGGCGGACGAACCTGCCCTGGATCTTCTCGGCCGGCCGGGAGATCGTCTCCCGGTAGGCCACCTGCGGGCGGCCGACGTTGCCCTCGACACGGAACTCGCGCGTGAGGCGGTCGACGATGATCTCGAGGTGCAGCTCGCCCATCCCGGCGATGAGCGTCTGCCCCGTCTCCTCGTCGGAGGAGACGCGGAACGTCGGGTCCTCCTCGGCCAGCCGCTGGAGCGCCTGGCTGAGCTTGTCCTGATCCGCCTTCGTCTTCGGCTCGATCGCGACGGAGATGACCGGGTCCGGGAACGACATGGACTCGAGCACGATCGGGTCCGACTCGACGGCGAGCGTGTCGCCCGTGGTCGTGAACTTGAGGCCGACCGCGGCGGCGATCTCGCCGGCGCCGATCTCCTCCCGCTCCTCGCGATGGTTCGCGTGCATCTGCAGGATGCGGCCGATCCGCTCGGTCTTGCCATTCGTCGTGTTCAGGACGCGGCCGCCCGCCTTCACGGAGCCCGAGTACACGCGGAAGTAGGTGAGCTTGCCGACGAACGGGTCGGTCATGACCTTGAACGCGAGCGCCGCGAACGGCGCCTCGAGGTCGGCTGCGCGCGCCTCTTCCTCATCGCTCTTCGGGTCGACGCCCTGGACCGGCGGAATGTCCACCGGGCTCGGCAGGTAGTCGACGATCGCGTCGAGGAGCGGCTGGACGCCCTTGTTCTTGAACGCGGACCCCGCGAGCACCGGCGTGACACGGCCCGTGAGCGTCCCCGCGCGCAGCGCGCGGCGGAGCATCTCGGGCGTGACGGCCGACTCGTCCTCGAGGTACGTCTCCATCAGCTCGTCGTCGAACTCGGCGATCCCGTCGATGAGGGCGTGGTGCGCGGCCTCCGCGCGGCCCGCGAGCTCGTCGGGGATCTCCCCGACCTCGAACTCGGTGCCGAGGGGGTTGACGTACGAGACCGCCTTCATCTCGACGAGGTCGACGATGCCCGTGAACCCGTCCTCCGCGCCGATCGGGACGTGGATCGGAAGCGGCGTCGCGCCGAGGCGGTCGCGCATGGACTGCACGGCCGCGTCGAAGTCGGCGCCGGTGCGGTCCATCTTGTTGATGAAGGCGATGCGGGGGACCCGGTAGCGATCGGCCTGGCGCCAGACGGTCTCCGACTGGGGCTGGACGCCCGCGACCGAGTCGAAGACGGCAACCGCGCCGTCGAGCACACGCAGGCTCCGCTCGACCTCGACGGTAAAGTCCACGTGCCCGGGCGTATCGATAATGTTGATCCGATAGTCCCTCCACTCGGCGGTGGTTGCCGCGGACGTGATCGTGATGCCCCGCTCCTGCTCCTGCGCCATCCAGTCCATCGTCGCGGCGCCCTCGTGGACCTCGCCCATCTTGTGGGTCCGTCCCGTGTAGTAGAGGATCCGCTCGGTCGTCGTGGTCTTGCCCGCGTCGATGTGGGCCATGATCCCGATGTTGCGGACACGGTCCAGGGCGACGGATGCGGCGACGGCGCTCACGGCTCGGCCCTTACCAGCGGTAGTGCGCGAAGGCCTTGTTGGCCTGCGCCATCCGGTAGATGTCGTCCTTCTTCTTGTACGCGCCGCCCTGCTGCGAGAGCGCGTCCACGAGCTCGCCCGCGAGCTTCGCCGGCATGCCCTTCTCCCGGCGCTCGCGCGCGTTCTGCACGAGCCAGCGCAGGGCGAGCGTGCGCGCCCGGCGCTGCGGCACCTCGACCGGCACCTGGTAGTTCGCGCCGCCGACACGGCGTGAGCGCACCTCCAGCACCGGGGTGACGGACTTGACGGCACCTTCGAGCACCTCGAGCTCGGGCTTGCCGGTCCTCTCCGAGGCGATCGCGAGCGCGTCGTACACGATCTGCTCCGAGAGCGACTTCTTCCCGTTGAGCATCAGCCGGTTCACGAGCTGCGTCACGAGCACCGAACCGTGGACGGCATCGGGCTCGAGCTGGCGGGGCTGGATCGCTGCGCGGCGGGGCATCGCTCGGTCTACGCCTTCTTCGCGCCGTACTTGGAGCGGGCCTGGCGGCGCTCGGAGACGCCGGCGGAGTCGAGGCCGCCGCGGATGACCTTGTAGCGGAAGCCCGGAAGATCCTTGACGCGGCCACCGCGCACGAGCACGACCGAGTGCTCCTGCAGGTTGTGCCCCTCGCCGGGGATGTACGCGCCGACCTCCATGCTGTTCGTCAGGCGCACGCGTGCGACCTTGCGCAGCGCCGAGTTCGGCTTCTTCGGCGTCGTCGTGTACACGCGCGTGCAGACACCGCGCTTCTGCGGGGCGCCGCGGAGCGCGGGTGTCTTCGTCTTCGCCTGCGGGCTCTTCCGGCCCTTGCGCACGAGCTGGTTGACTGTGGGCACGCTGCTCCTACCGAAAGTCGATGGCTGTCTTCACACAGAGAGTCCGGCGGGCAGGCGATGCCCACCGACAAGCCGCGGAATGGTAGCAGACGCCTCCCGGAAACGCCCGTAGCCAACCCGCATGCGCCTGCATACAGTGCGTGTCCAGGGAGGAATGGCGTGAGATGGTGACCGTGCTCGTCGCCGCGTCCGCGGCCGTGCTGGGAGTCGTCGCGACACTCGTCGCGATGCGTGTCGCGCGCGCCCGCTCCCAGCAGCGCCTCGCACCCACGCGCACCCGCGTCGACGAGCACCTGCGCGCGATCTCGGACACACTCGACCGGGTTGCCGCGCTCGCGGCGACCGCCACCGGGCCGGGACGGGAGGAGCTCGACCCGAGCCTCGACCTCGCGTCCCTCCTCCAGCAGCTCGTGTGCGAGGCGGCCGCGGTGACCGAGGCCCAGGCGGTCGCGATCCGCATCGAGGGCCCGGACGGCACTCCGGTGGTCGCCTCGCACGGGACGAGCGATGGCGCCGCGCTGCTCGAGACCGCGCTCGGACCGCCGGACGCGCGCCCGTTCCGCGCCCTCACGATCAACTGGACGTACGGCCCGGCCACCGAGGACGAGGAGGGGGCGTTCAGCTCCGCGCTCGTCGTCCCCGTCGTCGAGGAAGGCGTCGCGACGGGCGCCCTCGTCGCCTATGCGGGGGCCACCGGCTCCTTCGATTCGGAGCACCTCGGCGCCCTCCGAGCCCTCGCCGACCGGGCCGCGCCGGGCATCACGACCGCGCGGCGCTTCGCGGCGCTCGGCCAGCGCTCGCTCACCGACGAGCTCACGGGCATCCGCAACCGGAGCGGATACGAGCTCGAGCTCGAGCGAGAGGTCGCACGCGCGCACCGGACCGGTCGCCCGCTCTCGCTGCTCGTCGTCGAGCTTCGCGACACCGACCGCAGCAGCAGCAGCAGCAGCAGCACCGCCGAGGACGACCGCGACGACGTGCTCCAGGAGTTCGCAAAGCTCCTCGAGCGCACGGCACGGACGACCGACATCCCCTGCCGCCGCCGCGCGCGCGAGTTCGCCGTCGTCCTCCCGGAGACGAAGGACGAGGGGGCGCGGCGCTTCTGGGCGCGTCTGCAGGAGGAGACCGGCGCGAGCTTCGAGAAGAGCGGCCAGAGGACGTTCTCCGCGGGTCTCGTCGAGTGGCGCCCGAACGAGACCAGCGATGCGCTCGACGCGCGCGCTGCGGCAGCGGTGGCTGCGGGCGCCGCCTCGCCGGGATCCGCGGGAGGCCGGGCGCCAGTCGCGATCGCGCTCGACCGCCGCCGCACGCCGGCCGAAGAGGGATGGGCTACCGGAGGAGGGACCGACCCGCGTCGGCTGCTGCGCGAGCACGTTGAAGGAGCCGTCGCAGCCGCGCGGCTTGGCGACCGGCCGCTCGCCGTCGTGGCCGCCGACGTCGAGGTCGAGCCCGGCGACGACGACGCCGCCCTCCGCGCGCACGTGGCCGCGCGCATCGACGACGCGCTCGACGAGGGGTCGGCTGTCTCGTGGGTCGAGCCGGACCGGCCCGTGCTCGTGCTGCCCGGAGCGACGGCGGCCGACGCGCAGTCGCTGGTCGCAGTGCTGCAGGCCTCGCTCGACGTCCGCCCGCCCGGGCACGAGCCAGGCCGGGCGACGGTCTCGGCCGGCATCGCCGAGCTCGCGTCCGACGAAGATGCCACGGGCGTCCTGCGCCGCGCACAGGGTGCGCTGGAGCGGGCCCGCCGGGCGGGGACGGGTGCGGTCGAGCTCGCCCCAGACGGCGACGACGCGTCCTGACGGCACCGCTTTCCGAGCGAGGGCTGCGTCCACTTCCCTGAGTACAGTGCGACGGGCTAGCTCGTTCGAGTGGTTGCAATCCCCCGAAAGCGTGAGTACAACGAGAATCGTCCCCTGGGGAGGAGTGGGTTGAGGACGTGGTGACCGCGGTGATCCTCGTGGCGATCCTTGCGCTCGCGAGCGCGATGGCCGCTGCGCTCGTCGTGCGGCGCCGTACGCCTGCGTCAGAGCCGAACAGCGAGCTCGTGGAGGTCGTCACCGAGATGCGGCAGAAGATGGACGCGCTCTCGCAGGACCTCTCTTCCGCGCTCGAGCGGGCGGAGCGGGAGAGCCGCCGGAACAGGCTCTTCGGGGAGCTCGGCGGCTCGATCGACCTCGAGGAGCTCATGGATCGCGTCCTCGACGCGGCGATGGAGATCCCCGGGTTCGACGCGGCGATGATGGTCGTCGAGCGGCAGGACGGCGCACCGGCCGTCGTCACGCGCGGGATGACGGCGCAGGAGTCGGCCCGCCCGCCGACATCGGGAGTCGCCGGAGCGCTTCCCGGGACGATCACCGTGAGCTACCGCTACGGCCGGGATCGCGACACGCCGACCGGCGAGCTGATCCGCGGCGGTGCGTTCGTCCCCCTCATGGGCCGCGAGCTGCGGCCGGTGGGCACGCTCTCGCTCTTCTGGCGGTCCGCCGAGCACGAGCCGTCGTCGGAGGCGATCGAGCAGGCCGAGGGCCTCGCGGAGAGCTGCATCGCCGCGATCGAGAACGCGCGCCGGTACGGTGAGGCGCGCAAGCTCGCGGAGACGGACGCGCTCACGGGCCTCTTCAACCAGCGGTTCTTCCACGAGACGTTGCGCCGCGAAGTGATGCGCGCGCACCGCTACCAGCGCAAGCTGACCCTGATCGTCTTCGACCTCGACGACTTCAAGTCGATCAACGACCAGATCGGGCACCTCGCCGGCGACCGCGTCCTCGCCCAGGCCGCCGATCGGCTGCGCGAGGCGGTCCGCTCCGTCGACGTGGCCTGCCGGATCGGCGGCGACGAGTTCGCGGTGATCATGCCCGAGTCGTCCGCCGAGGACGGCGAGCAGCTCTACCACAGGGTGCACAACTCGATGCGAGGCACGGTCCTCGGGACGGACGAGGAGCGATTGCGCATCTCCGGCGGCATCGCGGAGCTGCAGCACGGAGACACCGCGGCGAGCCTCTTCGAACGGGCGGACGGCGCGCTCTACCGCGCGAAGGAGCTCGGCAAGGACCGGGCCGACGTGTCCAGGTCCACCGAAGGCCCGTAGCCGCTAGCCGCGCCGGGCGACGAGACGGAGCGGCTGGGTCGGCGTGTCCGACCCGACGGCCTCCTCGACGGTGACGGCCACGGTCGCGCCGACCGGGACGAGTCGGGTCAGCTCGACGACGCGCTCGCCGCCGGAGAAGAGCCCGGCCGGGTCGGGCGGGCCTCCGCCCGCATCGACGACCCAGGCCTCGTACGTCCTCCCGGAGGGAGCCCGCTCGAGGCCGCGGAGGACGAGTACTGCACGGCCGCCGCTCCCGACCGCGAGCACGAGCGCGCCCTGCGATCCGACGACGGACACGCGCTCGGTGCTCGGCTTCGACAGGAGCGCGAGTGCTCGACCGGAGTCGCGGGTGGCAGCCGCCGTGCTCGAGCCGTCGTCGTCCAGCGCCGAGAGGAAGGCGAACGTGCCGAGCGCCAGCGCGAGCAGGCCGACGAACCCGGCGAGAAGGCCGATCGTGGCCGGGCTCGGTCTCCGCGCGGGCGGGAGCTCGACGGGCCGGGACACGCGCGTGCGCGCGCTCTCGGCCTCGGGGTCCACGACGGGCGTCGGCTCAGCGACGGCGACCGCAACGCCGTTGGAACCGGGGCCGTGCGGCGGGCCCGGCAGCTGGCTGAGCGCTCCGGCCTCCATCGTGACGGGCACCATAATGACCGCGTCTGTCGGACCCTCCGCCGTGGACGGCGTCTCCTCCTCGGCGGCGTGCTCGTCGGCTCGGCGCGCCGGCGCCGGGACCGGCTCCGGCGGCGCATCCCCGCCCTCGGTAGGCGCGTCGGGCGGGACGGCTTCGCGAACCACGCTCGGGCGGGAGTCGCCGCGCGCGCGGGCGACGACGTAGGTGCCTGCGGCAGCAGCTCCGAGAACGGTCAGCCAGCCGGCGCGCCGCAGCGGTTCCTCCTCGTGTCGGGCCCCGTCGGCCGTGTCGACCGACGGGCGCGATAGTAATACCGAGGGTGGCCGGAGACGAGGTGACGATCGCGGTGTTCGCAGCGGCTGTCGCGCTCGGCGTCGTCTGCGTCGCGCTCCTCTTCCTCGCCGCGCGGCGCATGCTCGGGCGCCAGGAGCAGATCGTCACAGCCATGCTCACGCGCTACGACGACCGGCTCGCGGACTTCGCGCAGACCCTCAACGATGCGCTGAACCAGACGCTCCCCGCGCGCATCACGGCCGCGATCTCGGGGGCGGCTCCCGCCGCCCCCGAGCTCCCGGAGCACGGGGTCATGCGCCTGCTCGAGATCGCGCGCGAACGGACATCCGCGGACGCGGCGATCGCCGTCGTCGGCAACCGTACGAGCGAGCCGATGCTCGCCACCGTCGGCCTCTCGGACGCCGAGGCCGCCCAGGTCGGGGGCATCGGCGTGCCCGA
Organism: Gaiellaceae bacterium; assembly: GCA_035698005.1. Taxonomy (GTDB): domain Bacteria; phylum Actinomycetota; class Thermoleophilia; order Gaiellales; family Gaiellaceae; genus GMQP-bins7. The sequence continues at coordinate 16,826 of DASSCD010000141.1, forward strand.
CTATCGCGGCGCACGCGCGATCCAGGTCTCGTTCGCCGGCGAGGGGGACGCGCCGCTGCGCGCGAACTCGATCCGCGCCGGGCTCGCCGTGCCGCTGCTCGACTCCCCGAACGAGCCGGGGATGCTTGCCGTGCTCACCCGCGCGGCCGACCGTGAGTTCAGCGAGCTGGACATCACGACGCTTGAGGACGTGCTCAGCGGGACCCGGCCGCAGCTCGAGACGTCGTTCGAGCTGCGCGAGCCGGACCCCGTCCCCGAGCGCGATCCGCTGACCGCGCTCTACGACCGGCCTGCGTTCCAGGCGCTCCTCGAGCGCGAGATCGCCCGCGCCCGTCGGGCGGGCGAGCCGCTGGCGCTGCTCATGCTCGACGTCGACCGCCTGACGACGCTGAACGCGCGGATCGGGCACCTCGCCGCGGACGGCGTGCTGGCGCAAATCGCGGCGCTCCTCAACGACGCCGCCGGCCCGCGGGACCTCCCCTGCCGGGTCGCGGGCGGGCGCTTCGGCGTGCTGGTCTCGGAGGGCGACGGCCGTGACGCGGAAGCGCTCTTCGAGCGCTTGCAGGCCATGCTGCGCGAGCGCCCGCTTCCCGACGTGGGCGCGGTGACGGTCTCTGGCGGCATCGCGGAGCTCCTTCCGACCGACGACGGCGCGGCGCTCGTCGTCCGGGCGGACGCCGCGCTCGGCCTCGCCAAGGGATCCGGGCGCGACACGGTCGTGACCGCCGCCCGGCGCTGACCGGTCGCTAGCCGCCCGAGAGCGCCGACAGCACGTCGTCCGACGGTTCGTCGAACGAGAGGAACGGGGCGAATGTCGACAGCCGCACGTAGCCGCGCTCGGGAAGCCGGTCCCGCTCGCAGACGAGACGGCTTTCGGCCGCCTTCTGCCTGCCGAGCGACCAGATCGTGTACGCATCTGCCTTCGACTCGTTCCGGAGGGCGCGGACGATCGCCGGGCGCGCCACGTCCCATCCGAGCGCACCGAGCGCGGACGTGTCCTCGAGCGCGCGGACCGTGAAGCGTCCCTCGAGCGTCCGCACGGTGAAGGTGCGGCCGGTCCGGGCCCGGAACACCGCCTCCGGGGCGGAGGTCGCGATGGCGACGCCCTCGCCTTCGGGCAGCCAGCTCGGCGCAGGCGAGACGACGACCCTGCGCGCGAGCACCGGGGCGAAGGTGGCCCGGTAGCGGGCGATGTCCGCGGAGGACGGCCGCGTCCCGGCGAGCCCGCTCTCGATCTCGTGCCGCCGGAGCTCGTCGCCGATGATCGCCCGCGCCACGGCGGAAGTCGCGTGCACCTCGGCGAGCGCCGAGCGGTACGCGCTCGTGCTGCCGCCGAAGCGGCTCGCAACGAGTCGCCGCTCGGCGGCGACGACGTCGGTCGGCGACACGCGCGCGCGCTCGCGCTCGACCGCGCGCACCACGAGGGCCGTCAGCGAAAGCTCGCGGTCGCCTGTGAGGCGTGCGAGCGATGCGACCTCCGACGCCCTCAGCGTCGCGTCCCCGTACAGGCACCGGGTCGAGCGCGGCAGGCTCAGCTGGCCGGTGCGTCGGTCGGCGTCGAGCTCCCGCCCGAGCTCGCCCGGCGCGTCGCACAGGCCCGGGTTGCGCGCCCACAGCCAGACGCAGGCCGCGAAGGTCTTGTCGGGATCGTTGGAGCGCGCGTTCCGCTGCGCCCAGCCCCAGGACCACACATGGGCGAGGTCGAGCTCGCGCGCGACCTGTCCGGAGGCGAACGCGGACCACTTCGCCACGTCGAACCAGCGCGATCGCGGCTTCAGCCCTTCCCGCCCGCCGGCTCCGGCTCCGGTCTGGAACCCGATCATCAGCCCGATACGCGACGCCGGGACGCCGACCGCGAGCATCTTCGCCGCTGCGCGGCGGTAGCTCATCCGGAGACGACGCGAGCCGCGCACGACGCCGTCGCGCCAGATGAGGTTCGCGTTCGCGTACTTCTCCATCACCAGGTCGGACACCTGGCCCATCGCCTTCCACCAGGCGCCCGCGCCGCCGCCGGTGAAGGGGTCGCCGGAGATGAGAAGCGCCGGCCGGGCACCGCGCTCGGAGAGCCTGGACACGAAGCGGAGCACGTTCTCCCGATAGCGCTCGGCGGTCGGCGTCAGCGGCATCGGCAGCCACGAGCCCCAGAGCTCGTTCAGCGCGATCAGCGGCTGCTGACAGCCCGTCACCGTGACCGCGTAGTCGAAGAGCGAGTCCGCCCGCTTCTCCATCAGCGCGACGTCCGCAGGCTGCGAGGGTGTGCCGACGCGCTTCCGCAGGTGCATGTCCCAGTGCACGGTCGCCGCGCCGGAAGCGCGCGCCTCCTGGGCCAGGAGCGGGCCCCCCGTCGCGACGACGACGCCCGGACGAGCGAAGCGCTCGCGCCAGAACGAGACCGAGCCGTCCGCGAAGTCGATCCACGCCGGCTGCGACTGCGGCACGCCGCAGGAGAGCGCCGACGACCCGGTGGCCGGAAGCGCGAGGACCGCTACGCACGCGGCGGCGAGGGCGATGAGGAGCCGTCGCATGACGCTTCTAGGTAGCAGAAAGCCGTCGAGAAGGACAGCTCTGTGGTCAGCGGTCGCGGAGCGACCTCTCGGCGAAGCAGCCAGGGGAATGCGCTGGGGGAGTCCCGGAGCGACTTGTCCGCGAAAGCGGACCAGTGGAGGGGGTCTGGGGGAACCGGGAGGTTCCCCCAGCGCCGACCCTCTACTCCTCGTCGGCCGGCGGCTCGGGCTCGGGCTCGCCGTCGAGCGCGATGCCCTCGTCGAGCGAGAGGCCGAGCGTGTCGAGGTCGAACCCGTCGCCCTCGCCGATTTCCTCGAGCGCCGCCAGGAGCTCCGCCTCCGCCTCGGGGTGCGCGTGCGTCACGGGGAACGGCTCGGTCGGCTCGATCGTGATCTGCCGGTACTGCTTGAGGCCGGTCGCGGCCGGGATGAGCTTCCCGATGATCACGTTCTCCTTGAGGCCGTTCAGGCGGTCGACCTTGCCCTCGATCGCCGCGTCCGTCAGCACCTTCGTCGTCTCCTGGAAGGAGGCGGCCGAGAGGAAGGACTCGGTCGCGAGCGACGCCTTCGTGATGCCGAGGATGATCGGCTCGAAGGTCGCCTGCTCGCCCTTCTCCTTCTTCACGCGCGCGTTCTCGCGCTCGAGCTGGACCTTGTCGACGAGCTGGCCCGGAAGGAGCTCCGTGTCGCCGTTCGTGTCGACGCGGACCTTCTTCAGCATCTGCCGGACGATGAGCTCGATGTGCTTGTCGTGGATCTCGACGCCCTGCGACTTGTAGACCTTCTGCACCTCGCCGACGAGGTACAGCTCGGTCGCCGTGGCGCCCTTCAGCAGCAGGAGATCGGCGGGGTTCAACGAGCCCTCGTTGAGGGCGTCTCCCGCCTCGACCGTGTCGCCGTCGGCGACGCGGAGCCGCGTCCGCCTCGGGAACGAGTACTCCCGCGGGTCCGGCAGCTCGCCGTCCGCGTCGAGCTTCGTCGCGGTGACCGTCACCTTGATCGTGCGCTCCCCGTCCTCGATCGAGACCTTGCCGTCGTGCTCGGCGAGGGTCGCCGCGCCCTTCGGGTTCCGAGCCTCGAAGATCTCGACGACGCGCGGTAGGCCGTGCGTGATGTCCGCCCCGGCCACGCCGCCCGTATGGAACGTCCGCATCGTGAGCTGCGTCCCGGGCTCGCCGATCGACTGCGCGGCGATGATGCCGACCGCGTCGCCGATCTCGGCGGGCCCTCCCGTCGCCAGGAAGGTCCCGTAGCACCGGCGGCAGAGCCCGTACTCGCTCTTGCACTTGAGCACCGAGCGCACCGGCACCGTCGCGGTCGCGGCATACTCGCCGAACTCCTCGACGAGCCGCCGCAGCGCGCTCATCGTGATGTCCTCGCCCTTGCGCACGAGCACGGTCTTGCCGGGCTTCCCGTCCTTGATCGGCTTCGCGATGTCCTCTGCCGCCACACGCCCGGCGACGCTCTTGTTCGGAGCGTCGTCGAGCATCAGGGCAAGCTCGACGAACTCCTTCGTCCCGCAGTCCGCCGGCTGCTTGCCGGGCTGCTCGCGGATGATCACGTCCTGGGAGACGTCGACCAGCCGCCGGGTGAGGTAGCCCGAGTCGGCCGTGCGGAGCGCGGTGTCCGCGAGCCCCTTGCGGGCGCCGTGCGTCGAGATGAAGTACTCGAGGACGGTGAGGCCTTCCATGAAGTTGGCCTTGATCGGACGGGCGATGATCTCGCCCTTCGGATCGGCCATCAGGCCGCGCATGCCGGCGAGCTGGCGGATCTGGTTGAACGATCCGCGCGCTCCCGAGTTGGCCATCATGTAGATCGGGTTCGTGCCCTCGAGGTTGGCCATCATGCGGTCGGCGACGTCGTCCGTCGCCTTCGTCCAGATCGCGACGATGCGCTCGTCGCGCTCGTCCTCGGTCATCAGGCCGCGGTCGTACTCCTTGCCGACCTTCGCGACCTCCTCCTCGTAGCCCGCGAGCACCTCTTCCTTGTCGTCCGGGATGACGATGTCGTTCTTCGAGATCGTGATCCCCGCCCGCGTCGCGAACCGGAAGGTCAGCGACTTGATGACGTCGAGCGCCGCCGCGATCGTGTTCGGCCCGTGCCGCTCGACCAGGTCGCCGATGAAGCCGTCGAGCTCGCGCTTCGTCAGCGTCCTGTTCAGGTACACGTGGCCCTCGAAGGCGCCCCCCGTCGCCTGCTGCAGCGCGCGCTCAACCTCGGCGTTGAAGATCACCCTGCCCGGCGTCGTCAGCAGGCGCTCGCCGTCCCAGTCGTACTCCACCGGGTCCTGGATCTGGACCTGGCCGGACTCGACCGCGAACTCGACGTCCTCCTCGGTGCGGAACCGGGGGAACCCGCGCAGGTCGAGCTCCTTCGCGAGCTCCTCCGCGGTGGTCGTGTCGAGGTCGTGGGCGCTGTAGGTGAGGAAGTACGCGCCGAGGACCATGTCCTGCGTCGGCGT
>DASSCD010000142.1:0-6499 GCA_035698005.1 Gaiellaceae bacterium
GGGCTGACCGCCCGCGTGTGGTTCGCGAGGTGCGCGATCGATCGCTCGAGCCAGTCCTGCGGGCCTCCGTACTCGAGTGACCACAGCCGGTCGTCCTTGAGCTCGATCAGCTTCCGCTCGCCCTTCGGCTGGCGCCAGTGCGGGTCACCGTCCGCGTAGTCGAGGTAGCCGACGAAACCCCCGGCGGCGCCCGCGCTCGCGAGCACGAGCTCGACGGTGTGGCGCATCGCCGCCGGCTTGTCGAGCCAGGGCAGCGGAGAGGCGAAGTGCGCCATCTGCGGGCGCCGGTCGCAGACGATGACGATCTTCGGAGCCTCCTCCGCGAACCGCTCGCGGACGACGAACTCGTCGCGACCCTTGGCCGTCGACAGGCGGGCGGATGCCGCCCAGTCGATCGCGTCCATGTCGTCCCCCGGGCGGTAGGGGCGCGATCCCGCGACGTCGGTCCCCGACCCGCGCCGCAGGCTCCGCATCGTCCCGAACGAGACCCCGTGCACGCGCCGCCGGGGGACGAGGGGGAACGTCAGCCGGGCGGTTCTCACCTCTGCCCCGGCCTAGGCGGGGCGCGGCTGTCCGAAGAAGGGGTCCTCCTCCGAGCCGGGCCTCGGCGCGAGCTCGAGGCAGCTGGCGCGGAACTCCTCGATCGCGGCCGCCCAGCCGGTCGCGCGGGCCCGCGCGACGAAGCTCGGGGTGAAGACGACGCGGTGCACGAGAACCGGGACGAAGAGGCGCTCGATGTCCTCCGGCACGACGTACCCGCGACCGTCGAGGAGCGCCCACGCGCGCGCGGCGCGCTCGAGGGCGAGGCTGCCGCGGACCGAGCTACCGATGACGACAGTCTCCTGGTCCCGGGTCGTTCGCACGAGCTCGACGAGCCAGCGGTGGAGCACCTGGTCGACGTATACGTCCTGCGCCTGCGCGCGGAGCTCGTGCACGTCCTCGAGCGTGACCGCGGGCTCGAGCGCGTCGAGGGGGTGCTGGTAGCGCTGCTGCTCGAGGATCTTCAGCTCGTCGTCGACGCCCGGGTACCCGAGCGCCGTCCGCAGGAAGAAGCGGTCGAGCTGCGCCTCCGGCAGCGGGAACGTCCCCTCGTACTCGATCGGGTTCTCCGTCGCGATCAGGAGGAAGGGCACCGGGAGCTCCCTCGTCACCCCGTCGACGGTCACCTGGTACTCGGCCATCGCCTCGAGCAGCGCGGACTGGGTCTTCGGCGTCGCGCGGTTGATCTCGTCGACGAGGACGACGTTCGCGAAGATCGGGCCAGGACGGAACTCGAAGTCGCGCGACTTCTGGTCGAAGATCGACATGCCCGTCACGTCCGTCGGTTGCAGGTCGGGCGTGCACTGGATGCGCGCCGGGGTGGCTCCGTCGATCGTGCCCGCGATCGCGCGCGCGAGCATCGTCTTGGCCGTCCCGGGCACGTCCTCGAGGAGCACGTGCCCGCCGCACGTCAGCGCCGTCAGGACGAGCTTGATCTCCTCGCGCTTCCCGTAGACGACGTGCTCGATGTTGTCGAGGAAGCGCCCCGCGATCGCGCTCGCCCGCGCAAAGCGCTCGGGGTCACGCTCGCGCTCGACGACCGCCGGCTCCACCGGCGTGATGGTAGCTGCGGGCCTCTCGGGAACCGGGATCGCCATCGCGCTCAGCTACTTCTACGCCGCGCGCCGCGAGTTGTTAGAGACCCGGCAACGGCTCCGTCGCCCGCGGTGCGATCGTCTATGCGGCGCGACCGCGGCGGCGAAGCCGCCGCGCTTCAGGGGTTCTCGCGCAGGCGGGGCCTGCTTTGAGGGTTCCTGCTGCGGGTCAACTCAGGTCAACGCTTCCGCGCCGCCGACGACCTCGAGGATCTCCTGTGTGATCTCGGCCTGGCGGGCGCGGTTCATCTGCAGCGTGAGGCTGTCGATCAGTTCGGCCGCGTTCTTCGACGCGTTCCGCATCGCGGTCATCCGAGCCCCCTGCTCCGACGCGGTCGACTCGAGGAGCGCACGGTAGATCTGCGTCTCGACGTACACGGGCAGGAGCCGCTGCATGATCTCCTCGGGCTCGGGCTCGAAGATGAAGTCTCCACGGAGCGTGTCCGCCTCGCGCTCCTCCTGGTCCGTCTCCAGGATGTCAGGGGAGATCGGGAGCACGTCCTGCTCGGTCACGCGCTGCGTGAGCGCCGAGACGTACGTGTTGTAGACGAGCGTCACGCGGTCGACCTCCCCGCCCGTGAAGAGCTCCGAGACGCGGTGCGCGATCGCCTGCGCGTCGGCGTAGGCGGGCTGGTCCGTGAACCCGAGGTACTCGCCCGCGAGTTCGCGCCGCCGGAAGGTCAGGGTCGAGCGCCCCTTCTTGCCGACCGCGATCCAGCGCACGGTCTTCCCCTCCGCCTGGACGGAGCGCTCGAGCGCAAAGGCGCGCCGCAGGATCTGCGCGTTGAACGCGCCTGCCAGGCCGCGGTCGCCGGTGAGCGGCACGATCGCGACCGCCTCGACCGTCTCCCGTTGCTCGAGCAGGGGCAGCCGGACCGAGGACGATGCGCGGCCGACGCCCGCGATCAGCTCGTTCATCGTCTCGGCGTACGGCCGCAGGGCCTTGATCCGGAGCTCGGCACGCCGCAGCTTCGCAGCGGCGACGAGCTCCATCGCGCGCGTGATCTTGCGCGTGTTCCGGACCGAGCCGATCCGGCGCTTCAGATCCTGGACGGACGCCACGTCTGCGGGAGGGTCGCCTGCCGGGTCAGCCGGCGAGCGCCTTCTCCTCCTCGACCGCGAAGACCTCGACGAAGCGCTCGAGCTCGGCCTTGAGCTTCGCCTCGGTGTCGTCCGAGATCTCGCCCGAGTCGCGGATCGCCTCGAGGACGGAGCGCTCGGTCCGCAGGTGCTCCCGCAGCTCCTCGTGGAACCGCGGCACCTGCGCCACCGGGATCTTGTCGAGCCACCCGTTGATGCCCGCGTAGATCGCGATCACCTGCTCCTCGAACGGCCACGGCTGGTACTGCGGCTGGTTCAGCGTCGCGACCATGCGCTCGCCGCGCCCGAGGGCGCTCTGCGTCGCCTGGTCGAGCTCCGAGCCGAACTGGGCGAACGCCTCCAGCTCGCGGTACTGCGCGAGGTCGAGGCGCAGGCGGCCGGCGACCTGCCGCATCGCCTTCCGCTGCGCGCTCCCACCCACGCGGGAGACCGAGGTGCCCACGTTGATGGCCGGCCGAACGCCCGAGAAGAAGAGATTCGACTCGAGGAAGATCTGGCCGTCGGTGATCGAGATGACGTTCGTCGGGATGTAGGCGGCGATGTCGCCCGCCTGGGTCTCGATGATCGGGAGCGCGGTGAGCGAGCCGCCGCCGAGATCGTCGGAGAGCTTGCAGGCGCGCTCGAGCAGCCGCGAGTGGAGGTAGAAGACGTCGCCCGGGAACGCCTCGCGGCCCGGCGGGCGCCGGAGCAGCAGCGAGAGCTGCCGGTACGCGTCGGCGTGCTTCGACAGGTCGTCGTAGATGAGGAGCGCGTGCTTGCCCTGGTAGAGGAAGTACTCGCCCATCGCGCACCCGGCGAAGGGGGCCATCCACTTGATTGGGGCCGCCTCCTGCGCGGGAGCGGACACGACGATCGTGTACTCCATCGCGCCCGCGTCGCGCAGGCGCTCGACGACCTGGGCGACCGTGGAGCCCTTCTGCCCGACGGCGACGTAGATGCAGACGACGTCTCCCCCGCGCTGGTTGAGGATCGTGTCGATCGCGATCGCGGTCTTTCCGGTCGAGCGGTCGCCGATGATCAGCTCGCGCTGGCCGCGGCCGATGGGGATCATCGAGTCGATCGCCTTCAGCCCGGTCTGCAGCGGCTCCTTCACCGGCTGGCGCTTGATGACGCCCGGTGCCTTGAACTCGAGCGGCCTGCGTTCGGTCGCCTCGATCGCCCCCAGCCCGTCGAGCGGGTTGCCGAGCGGGTCGACGACGCGCCCGAGGAGGCCATCCCCCACGGGGACGCTCATGACCTCGCCCGTGCGGCGCACCGGCTGGCCCTCCATCACCTTCTGCCACTCGCCGAAGAGCGCGGTGCCGACGTTGTCCTCCTCGAGGTTGAAGGCGATCCCGGTCACGCCGTGCTCGAGCTCGAGCCGCTCGAGCGAGACGCAGTTCTCGAGGCCGTGGATGCGGGCGATGCCGTCGCCGACCTGCAGCACGGTGCCGACCTCGCTGAGGTCGGTCTCGACGTCGAACTCGCGGATCCGGTCCTTCAGGATCGCGGTGATCTCTTCGGGGCGTAGTTTCACGCTGTCTCCTTTGGTGCGCGAAGCCGGATTCCGCGAGCGCGGAATCCGGCCGCGCAAGTCCCTGAGGGCGTCCGCTTCGCGGCCGCTGGGTTTGCGGTTTTCATGTCAGCCTGTCGTTGTCGCCAACTCTTGGCGGAGACGCTCGAGTCGTCCGCGGACGCTGCCGTCGGCCCGGAACGAGCCCACCTGCATGACGATCCCGCCGATCAGGTCGGCGTCGACCGACCGCGTCGCCTCGATCTCTCGTCCCGAGGCCTCCTCGATCGTCTTCACGATCGACGCGGCCTCCTCGTCCGTGAGCTCGTGCGCGGTCTGCAGCTCGACCGTGAGGCGGTTCTGCGCGCGCGCGACGAGCGCCTCGAGCTCCGCGCTCATCTCCACGATCTCGCCGGCCCGGCCCTTCTCGGCGGCGAGGCGGAGGAAGTTGCGCACGAGCCCGTCGGCGTCTTTCGAGATCTCCTCGAGGACGCCCGCCTTGCCGGCCGGATCGACCTCGGGGTTGCGGAGGAACGCGCCGAGCTCCGGCACGTCCTCGACGGCGGCCGCGACCGCGGCCAGGTCGGCCGAGACCTGCTCCAGCCTTCCCTCGTCCCGCGCGGCTCCGAAGAGCGCGCGGGCGTACATCCGCTGAGCGACCGCCATCTACTCGGTCTTCTCCAACGCCGAGAAGTCGAGCTCCGCGATCGCCTCGTCGATCAGCCGCCGCTGGTCCTCGGCGTCCAGGACCTTGCCGGTGACGCGTGCGGTCGCGGCGAGCGTCAGGTCGGCGACCTCCGAGCGGATCTGGTCGAGCGAGCGCTTCGTCTCGGCCTCGATCTGGCGCTTCGTCTCCTCGAGGCGCCGCTGGCGCTCCGCCTCCGACTCCTCCTTCACCCGCTCGAACTGCGCGTCCGCCACCTTGCGCGCGTCGGCGAGGATGCCCGCCGCCTCGCCCTTCGCCTCGCCGATCAGCCGACGGTGCTCCTCGAGCAGCGCGCGCGCCTCGGTGCGTGCGTTGTCGGCTTCCTCGACCGCCTTCGCGATGCGGTCCCGGCGCTCGTCGATCGTCCGCTGGATCGGCCCGAACGCGAATCGCCGGAGCACGAAGAACGTGATCCCGAAGCAGATCAGCGTCCAGATCATCAAGCCCGGGACGACGTCGATCAGCCCTCCCGAGGACTCTTCGGAGCTCTCCTGCGCGAGGAGTAGGAACGAGGACAGCATCGGCTCAGACGAGGACGTACGCGAGGAGCCCGCCGATGAGGCCGTAGAAGACCACGGCCTCGGTGAGCGCGAAGCCGAGCCACTGGATACCGGTGAGCTCACCGCGGAGCTCCGGCTGCCGGGCGACGGCCTGGATCATCGAGCCGAAGATGTTGCCGATGCCGATGCCGGCTCCGAGCGAGCCGAGGCCGATGCCGAGGGCGAGGGCGATCGCCTTGCCGGCATCCGCGCCGTCCTCGGCTGCGGCGAGGAAGAAGAACGACGAAGAGAGCATGTCGAGCGGGCCTCCTTAGTGCTCTGGCTCGATGGCCGAGCCGATGTAGATGGCTGACAGGGCGGCGAAGATGTACGCCTGGATCGAGACGACGATGACGACCTCGAAGAGGTAGAAGACGCTTCCGAGGACGACCGAGATCGGGAACACCCACGGGGTCACGAGGAAGATCAGCCCGATGAACGTCAGGATGAGCATGTGGCCCGCGAGCATGTTCGCGTAAAGGCGGACCGAGAGACTGACGAGGCGCATGAACTGGCCGAGGATCTCGAGCGGGACGATCATCGGCAGCATCCCCTTCGGCACGTCGGGGATCCAGCTCTTGAAGTACTTCCTCGCGCCGTTCTCGCGGATGCCCTCGACGTGCGTGAAGACGAAGGTCATCAGCGCGAGCGCGAGCGTCACGGAGAGCGTCGAGGTCGCGGCGAAGATGGCGAGCGTCGGGACCTCGATGCCCCCGATCTCCCAGCGCTCGTCGGAGAGGGGGAGCGGGATGAACCCGAGCATGTTCACGACCCAGATGAAGATCATCAGCGTCGCGACGTACGGGAACCAGCGGCCGATCGCCTTCGTCGGTAGGCCTTGCTCTGCGACCTGCACCTGCGCGACCTCGTAGATCGTCTCCCCGAGCGCCTGGCGCCGGTTCGGGCCGCGGCCGGTGCGCACGCGCATGAGGACGAGGCCGAGGAGGATCGAGCAGAGGGTCCCGAGCAGCAGGTAGGCGACCGCCTTGTTGAAGGACATGTCGATCGGGCCGATCTTCAGCTCCGG
>DASSCD010000143.1:0-19430 GCA_035698005.1 Gaiellaceae bacterium
CGAGAAGGGACCGGACGAGAAGATCATCTGCGTCCCGTTGAAGGACACCGCCTGGATGCGCGTCTCGGACGTGCACGACATCCCCGCCGAGCTGCGGAACGAGGTCGAGCACTTCTTCCAGGTCTACAAGGACCTCGAGGAGGCGAAGGTCGAGACGCACGGGTACGGGAACCGGGCGGACGCCGAGCGCGTCGTCGCCGCGGCGCGGGCGCGCGCGAGCGGATGACGGTGGTCTTCGGCGCGATCGCGCCGCACGGCGATCCCGCCTTCGCCGAGGGGTCCGCGACCCGGCTCGGGATGGAAGAGCTCGGCCGCAGGCTCGAGCAGGCGGACCCAGACGTCACCGTCGTCCTGACGCCGCACAACGTGCACGTCGAGGGCGCGTTCGTCGTGGTCGAGTCGGCGACGGTCGCGGGCACCGTCGAGGTGCCGGGGGAGGAGCTGTCGCTGCCCGTCGACGTCGAGCTGGCGGCCGCGACCCTCGCGGCGCTCCGCGCCGCCCGACTTCCCGCGCTCGGTGTGAGCTTCGGCTCGAACGACCCGGCGCTCGCCGTGATGCCGCTCGACTGGGGAGCGGCGATCCCGCTCTGGTTCCTTGGAGGCCGAGCCGCGGACCCTCGGCCGGCCGTCGTCGTTAGCCCCGCCCGCGACCTCCCGCTCGCGGACCACGTGCGAGGAGGCGAGGCGCTCGGCGCGGCGCTCGACGGGGCACGGGCGGCGATCGTCGCGAGCGCCGACCACGGGCACGCCCACGACCCGGACGGGCCGTTCGGCTTCCACCCGGCCGCCGCCGACTACGACGCACGCGTCGTCGAGCTCGTCCGCGACGACCGCCTCGGGGAGGTCGTCTCGCTCGAGCCGATCGTCGAGGACGCGAAGGCGGACAGCCTGTGGCAGCTCGCAATGCTGCACGGCGCGCTCGGCGACGCGTTCGAGGTCGAGCTCCTCGCGTACGAGCGCCCCACGTACTTCGGGATGCTCTGCGCGGCATATCGCCCGCGCGGCTGAGCCGGAGGAGCGCCGGGCTCCACGTCGAATCGCGCGAGCATGGCTGCCCGCAAGAAGAAGCGGCCGCTTCGGCCACGCGTCCCCGCGCGCGTGCGGAAGCGGACGAGGAAGGCGCGCTCTCAGCACGAGAGCGAGCTGCTCGGGCTCGCGCTAGCGGCTCTCGGGCTCGTTCTCTCCGCGATCCTCTACCTCGGGCTCGACGGCGGCGCGGTCGGGTCCTGGCTCGCCGACGCCCTCGAGGCGGTCCTCGGCGAGGCGGCGTACCTGCTCCCGCTCGCGCTCCTGGGAGTGGGAGGGCTCCTACTCGCGCGGAGCGACCTCCTCGACGTCCGGCCGTTCCGCCTCGGCCTGGGCGTGGGCTTCCTCGGCCTCATGACCCTGCTTGGGAAGGACAGCGGCGGCTTCGTCGGACTCGCGCTCGGCGGCGTGCTCGCGGGCCTGATCGGCGACACCGGCGCGGTGATCGTCGGCGGTGCGCTCCTCCTCGGGGGTGCGCTCCTCGTCAGCGGGGCGTCGACGGGGGCGATCCTGCGGCGCACGGGCCACGTCCTCCGCAACGCCAGCTCGGACGCGCGCCGCGCGCTCGACTGGGCCTCCCTCGAGTCGCAGACGGAGGAGACGTTCGACGTCCCCTCGGAGCCCGAGGAGCCGCCGCGGCGCCTTCTGGACGGCGCGGAGGCGTTTCCCGACGTCGTCGGCCAGCCACCGCTCGGCGAGGCGCCACCGCTCGTCCCGCCCACCCGGTCGAACGCGCCCGCCGACCCCGAGAGCGTCGAGAGCGTGTTCGAGACGTCCTCGGAGCACGCGGACTACCGGCTCCCCGACCGCTCGATCCTCCAGCGCTCGCCCGCCGTCGCGGCGACGAAGGAGGACGCCGGCGCGCGCGTCGCCGACCTCCTCGTCCGCACGCTCCGCGAGTTCGGCGTCGAGGCGACGGTGTCGGGTCAGATCTCGGGCCCGCGCGTGACGCGCTACGAGCTGCAGCTCGCGCCGGGGACGAAGGTCTCCAAGGTCGCCGCGCTCCGGGACGACCTCTCGTACGCGCTCGCGACGACGGAGATCCGGATCCTCGCCCCGATCCCGGGGAAGCAGGCCGTCGGCGTCGAGGTCCCGAACCTCTCGCCGCGCCTCGTCACGCTCGGCGACATCTACGACGACCTCCCGGCGACGGCCAGCCCGCTCGCGGTCTGGCTCGGCAAGGACATCTCCGGGAACGCGGTCTGGACCGACCTCGCCCGCATGCCGCACCTGCTGATCGCCGGGACGACCGGTTCGGGGAAGTCCGGCTGCATCAACACGATCCTCACCTCGACGCTGCTGCGCGCCACGCCCGACGAGGTGAGGATGATCCTCATCGACCCCAAGCGGATCGAGCTCGGCTACTACGAGTCGATTCCGCACCTGCTGACCTCGGTCGTCTCGAGCCCGAAGGAGGCGGCGACCGTCCTGCACAACGTCGTCACCGAGATGGAGCGCCGCTACGAGCGGCTCTCGCTCGTACGCGCGCGCAGCCTTCCGGAGGCGAACCGCGCCCTCCGCGCGCGCGGGGAGGACACGCTCCCGTACCTGCTCGTGGTCATCGACGAGCTCGCCGACCTGATGATGGTCTCGCCGCAGGCGGTCGAGGACTGCGTCATCCGCCTCGCGCAGAAGTCGCGCGCGGTGGGCATCCATCTCGTGCTCGCGACGCAGCGCCCGTCCGTCGACGTGATCACGGGCATGATCAAGGCGAACGTCCCCTCGCGGATCGCCTTCGCCGTCTCCAGTCAGACGGACTCGCGCGTCATCCTCGACACCGCAGGCGCCGAGAGCCTCCTCGGGCAGGGCGACATGCTCTTCAAGCCCCTCGGCACGTCGCGACTCCAGCGCCTCCAGGGCGCGTACGTGAGCGAGGAGGAGGTCGCCCTCGTCGTCGAGCAGTGCCGCGCCCAGCGCGGCCAGGACCTCGACGAGTCGCTCCTCGAGGCAGCAGAGGCTCCGTTCGAGGAGGGCGACGAGGACGTCGACTTCGACCCGGACGAGGATCCGCTGCTGGACAAGGCGATCGAGGTCGTCGTCCAGACGCAGACGGCCTCCGTGTCGCTCCTCCAGCGGCGGCTGCGCGTCGGCTACACGCGGGCGGGACGGTTGATCGACATGCTCGAGCGGCGCGGGATCATCTCCGGCTACGAGGGGTCGAAGCCCCGGCGCGTCCTCGTGTCGGAGACCGAGCTCCACAGCGTCTGACGCGCGGCCGTCCGTACGTACTCACCCGCACGCGAGAACGGTCTTTACACACTTGCTGGGCCGTCCAACTTGCGGTTAGATCCAGCGTCACACCTAGGGCGGCAGTCCATTCCAAGGAGGGCAAGTGAAAGCACGTAGAACAGCCATCGGCGCTGTGTCGGCGCTCGTCGCCATCGCTGCGTTGATTCTCAGCGCGGCCGGCTCGGCGAGCCCGTCGCAGGAGTTCAAGATGGCGATCTTCACGGACATCGGGAGCCTGCAGGACCGCTCCTTCAACCAGCTCGCGAACGAGGGCCGGATCGCGATCGGCAAGGAGCTGGGAATCCAGACCCGGGTCTACCAGACGAAGAAGGAGGCCGAGCGGATCCCGAACGCGCTCGCGGCGGCACGTGCGGGGCACAACCTCATCTTCGGCGTCGGTTTCCTCAACTACACCGCGGTCAACGCCGTCGCGCCTCGCTATCCGAACCAGCGGTTCGTCGGGATCGACGAGGCTTACGCGCTCTTCGCCAAGAAGCCGAAGAACGCGACGGGTGTCGTGTTCGCCGAGCACGAGGCCGGCTACCTCGTCGGCTACCTGGCAGCGCTACAGGTCAAGAGCCAGGGCGGCCGGCAGGTCATCAGCGCCGTCGGTGCGAACAACGTGCCCGCGATCGTGAAGTTCATCAGCGGCTACATCCAGGGCGCGAAGAAGGCGAACCCGCGGATCACCGTGCTGGCGAACTACGCGAACGACCCGACCTTCTCCGATCAGGCGAAGTGCAAGGAGACCGCGCTCGCCCAGATCCAGAAGGGTACGCGGGCGATCTTCCAGGTCGCCGGCGGCTGCGGGCTCGGAGCGCTCACCGCGGCGAAGCAGGCGAAGATCTGGGGCATCGGCGTGGACGCCGACCAGCTCTACCTCGGCCGCCACATGCTCACGAGCGCGCTGAAGCGGGTCAACGTCGCAGTCATGGACATCACGCGGCTCGCTGAGAGCGGGCGGCTGCGGTCCCAGCGGGACTACGTCTACAGCCTCAAGAACAACGGCGTCGGCCTCGGCTCCGTCAACCCGCGCGTGAAGAAGAGCTTCATCGCGAAGACGAACGCGATCGGCAAGCAGATCGGCGCGGGCAGGATCAAGGTCAAGCCGATCCTCAAGTTCAAGGCGTCGAACTAGTACTGCACGCTTCCAAGGGGGTGGGGCATCGCTCCACCCCCTTGGAATCGGCGCGGCCCCACCCTTAGAATCGCCCCGCGATGAGCGAACCCCAGGTCGTCCTCGAGCTCCGCGGGATCACCAAGCGCTTTCCGGGGATCGTCGCCAACGACGCGATCGACTTCGACCTCCGCCGCGGCGAGGTGCACGCGCTCCTCGGCGAGAACGGCGCCGGGAAGTCGACGCTGATGAACATCCTGTACGGCCTGTACAGCCCGGACGAGGGCGAGATCCTCGTGCGCGGTGAGCAGGAGCGCATCTCCTCGCCCGGCGACGCGATCGCGCGCGGTATCGGCATGGTGCACCAGCACTTCATGCTCATCCCGGTCATGAGCGTGACGGAGAACATCGTCCTCGCGGTCGAGCCGCGCCGGGAGGGCATCCTGCTCGACTACGGGACAGCGCGCGAGCGGGTCGCCGAGCTCGCCCGCTCGTTCGGGTTCGCGATCGACCCGGACGCGAAGATCCAGGACATCACCGTCGGCCAGCAGCAGCGCGTGGAGATCCTGAAGGCGCTCTACCGCAGGGCCGACATCCTCATCCTCGACGAGCCGACCGCGGTGCTGACGCCGCAGGAGGCGGTCGAGCTCTTCGGGATCCTGCGAAACCTGCAGCGAGAGGGGATGTCGATCATCTTCATCAGCCACAAGCTGAACGAGGTCCTCGACATCGCCGACCGCGTCACCGTGCTCCGCCGCGGCAAGAAGGTCGAGACGCTCCCCACCGCCGGCGCCACGGAGGAGGAGCTCGCGCGCAGGATGGTCGGCCGCGACGTCGTCCTCCGCATCGACAAGGGCGCGAGCCAGCCCGGTGAGCCGCTGCTCACCGTGGACGACCTGCACGTGCGCGACGACCGAGGGCTCGAGAAGGTGCGCGGCGTGTCCTTCGAAGTGCGCGGCGGAGAGATCGTCGCGATCGCTGGTGTGGACGGGAATGGCCAGACGGAGCTCATCGACGCGCTCACCGGCCTCACGCGCCCGGAGGCGGGTCGGATCCTCGTCGAGGGCAGCGACGTGACGGGAGCGAGCGCGCGCAAGCATTTCGAGCTCGGCGTCGGCCACATTCCCGAGGACCGGCAGCGGCGCGGCCTCGTGCTCGAGTTCTCGCTCGCCGAGAACATCGGCCTGCACGACTACCGCAAGAAGCCGTACGCACGTCTCGGCTGGCTGTATCCGAAGCGGTTCATCGAGCGGGCTCGCCGGCTGATCGCGGAGTTCGACGTCCGAGGCGGAGGGCCGAAGACGCCGGGCGGTGCGCTCTCCGGAGGGAACCAGCAGAAGGTGATCCTCGCGCGCGAGATCGACCGCGACCCACGGGTCCTCGTCGCGGCACAGCCGACGCGAGGGCTGGACGTCGGGGCGATCGAGTTCGTGCACCGGCGCCTCGTCGAGGAGCGCGACGAGGGCCGCGCAGTCCTCCTCGTGTCGCTCGAGCTCGAGGAGGTCCTGTCCCTGGCCGACCGCATCCTCGTCATCTACGAGGGCGAGATCGTCGGCGAGTTCCCGCCGTCCACCAGCGAGGAGGAGCTCGGGATCGCCATGACCGGCGGCGGGAAGCGCGAGATCGCGGCGTGACCGACGTGCGGCTCGCGCTCGTAGGGGAGACCGGTCGGTGACCGTCACCCAGGTCGAGTCTCCGCCACCGGGGGCTCCTGACGCCGCAACGCCCGAGAGCCGCTGGCTCGAACGCCTCGACGGCGTCCTCGCGCCGATCATCACCGTCCTGCTCGCGTTCCTCATCAGCGGCGTCGTCGTCTACCTGACGACGAGAGACCTCGGTGACACGCTCGAGACCTACCGAGCGATCTTCCGTGGCTCCGGGCTCTCGTGGTTCTTCGAGCTCGGCGGTCACGACATCGGCGTGCCGTTCTCGGACGCCCGCGTGTGGTTCCCCTGGGAGACGGACGACATCGCCTCGCTCGCGGCCGCGAACCTCCAGCAGACGCTGATTGGGTGGACCGCGCTCGTACTCGTGGGGCTCGCCGTGGCCTTTGCGTTTCGGTGCGGCCTCTTCAACATCGGCGGGCAGGGCCAATACATCGCCGGCTCGACGGCCGCGATCCTCGTCGCGACCGAGCTCCCGGACCTCGTCGACCTCCCGCGCGTCCTCCTCATCGTCGTGACGATCCTCGCCGGGATGCTCGCCGGCGCCTTCGTGGCGGGGATCGCGGGGTTCCTCAAGGGCACGGTCGGCGCCCACGAGGTCATCACGACGATCATGCTCAACTGGATCGTTCTCTGGGTCGCGACGTATCTCTTCGCGGTCGACGGCCCATTCCAGACCGAGGAAGGGGGAGGCGCGGTCCCGTCCTCCGCGGACGTGCCCGAGAAGGCGAAGCTTCCGGTCTTCTGGGGCGACCCGTTGCTCCAGGGCCTCCACATCGGGCTCTTCGTCGCGCTCGCCTCGCTGGTTGTCTACGCCTTCCTGCTGAACCGCACGACGCTCGGGTACGAGGTGCGTGCAGTGGGCTTCAACCCCGACGCCGCGCGCTACGGTGGGATCAGCGTCGCCCGGAATTACTTCCTGGCGATGGCGATCTCGGGCACTTTCGCGGGCCTCGCCGGTGCGCTCGACTCGCTCGGCTGGCAGTTCCGGCTCGACCAAACCACGATCCAGGGAACGACGATCGGCTTCACCGGCATCGCCGTGGCGCTGCTCGGTCGGAACACCGCCGTGGGAGTCGGGCTCGCCGCACTCCTCTTCGCCGCGCTCGAGACGGGCACCGCGTCGCGGAACCTCGACCCGGAGATCTTCCCGCCCGACCTTGCCTCGAGCCTTGCGATCATCATCCAGGGGCTCGTCGTCCTCTTCGTCGGCGCGCAGTTCGTCATCCTCCTCCTGCTCCGGCGCGCGCGCACCCGGTCTGCGGCGGGGTCCACGTGAGACGGCTTGCGACGCGCCTGCCGCGGGGCTGGCGCGCCGTCGCCTGGGTCGGCGTCCTCGTCGGCGTGGCGGCGGCGCTCAGCTCTCTGCCCCCGATCACGATCCGCAGCCCGGTCGTCCCGGTCGTCATCGGCCTCTTCGCGTTCACGGTCGGGCTCGGCTCGTGGATCCGGGGCGAGCGGCGGATCGGCGGCTACGCGATGGCCGCGGGGGTCATCGGGCTCCTCATCGGCTACCTGGCTACGCGTTCGAGCGTCGGCAACCTCGAGACCGTCGTCGTCTGGGGAGCGCTCTTGGGCGCTGCGCTCCGGTACGCGACGCCGCTCCTCTTCGCCTCGCTCGGGGGGCTCTTCTCGGAGCGCTCGGGCGTCGTGAACATCGGTCTCGAGGGGATGATGTTGATCGGCGCGTTCTTCGCCGTCTGGGGGGCCGACGTGGGGGGGCACTGGACGCTCGGGCTCCTCATCGGCGTGGCCGCCGGCGGTCTCACCGGCCTGCTGCATGCGTTCTTCTCGATCACGCTGCGCGCGGACCAAATCGTGGGCGGGACGGCGATCAACCTCATCGCACTCGGGCTCACGTCCTACCTCTTCCTCAGGATCTACGGCAACGAGGGGACGCCGACGGGCATCTCCGAGATCCCCAACGTGTCGATCGGCTTCCTCGACGAGACCCCCGGGATCGGCGGCTTCCTCGACGACGCCTTGGGCGACCAGAACCTCCTGATCTGGGCGGCGTTCGTGCTCGTGCTCGCCGTATGGATCGTCGTCTTCAAGACGCCGGTCGGCCTCCGGATCCGCTCCGTCGGCGAGCATCCGCGGGCCGCGGATACGGTCGGGATCAACGTCTACCTGACCCGCTACGGCGCCGTGACGCTCTCCGGCATGCTCGCCGCGGCCGGGGGCGCCTACCTGTCGCTTGGAGCGCTCGCGACCTTCGACCAGAACATCACCGCGGGAAAGGGGTTCATCGCCCTGGCGGCGCTCATCTTCGGCAACTGGCGCCCGTTCGGAGCTGCGGCGGCCTGCCTGCTGTTCGGCGTCTCGGGCGCCCTCGCGACCGCGTTGCAGACCTACTCGACCTCGGCCTCGTATCTCTTCGAGGCGTTGCCGTACGCGCTCACGCTGGTCGCGGTGGCCGGGGTCATCGGGCGCTCGATCCCGCCCGCCGCCGTCGGCAAGCCCTACGTGAAGCAGTAGTGTGGCGCGGTCGACGCGCAACGGCTCCGCCTGGGGCGCGCTCGTCAGCGGGGCCGCGTCGACGGCGACCCTTCCCGTCGCGATCTACGCGACGCGCTTCAGCGACTCCTACGACCTGCTCCACGCCGCGTTCGCGATCCCCGTCGGGGCAGCGCTCGGCTTCCTCGCGCTGCACTTCGCACGTCGGGCGCGGGCCCTGGGCGCGCTCGCCCTCGGGCGTCCGGCCGGGGCGCGGGTCGCGCATGTGGGGCGGGCGCTCGGGCTCCTCGGCCTCGGCCTCGCGGCCGCCGGTCTCGTGTCCGTCGCCGTGTACGGGCTGCTCGAGTACGCCGGGACGCGCTAGCGAGGCACTTCCCGGAACTGCCTCTACACTGTTCTGCGCGTGTTCGACATCGGCTCCAGCCTGCGCGACGCTCGCGTGCGCCAGGGGCTCGACTTCCCGGAGCTCGAGCAGCTGACGCGGATCAGGCCGAAGTACCTTCGGGCGCTCGAGGACGAGCGCTTCGACGTCCTGCCCGCGCCCACGTACGTGCGCGGCTTCCTCCGCTCATACGCGGCCGCGCTCGGCCTCGACGGGCAACCGTTCGTCGACGAGTACAACTCCCGCTTCGCGGTCGGCGAGGACGACGTCGTCGTCCGGGCGAGGAGGGTCCCACCGCCCCGGCGCGACCGTCAGGACCGCGAGTCCCGGATCGCCGTCCTCGCGCTCGTCGCGATCGCGGTCGTGACGGCGCTCGTGATCGCGGCCTGGCGCTTCGGCGGCCCGGACGGCGAGAAGGTGCCCGGGCTCGCGACGCAGCCACAGGCGGCGGTGCGGCCCGCGAAGGGCGCCGCCAAGGCCCGCCTCGCCGTGCGGGCGACCGTCGGCGACACCTGGATGGAGGTGCGGGCAGGGTCCGCGTCGGGCCGGCTCGTGTACAGCGGCACGCTCGAGCAAGGGCAGCGGAAGTCGTTCGAAGGCCGGCGCCTCCACCTTGCGCTCGCGAAGCCCGCGAACGTCTCGGTGCGCCTCGGCGGTCGGCAGACCGAGCTCCCCGCCGGCTCGACGTTCTCGGTCAGCGCGCGGCGGATCGTCCCGGCGCTGCCTTGACGCGCCGCCCGCGGGCGGCCATCGTCGTGACGGGCAGCGAGCTCGTCCGCGGCGACCGCCACGACCGCAACGGCCCGTTCCTCGCCGCCGAGGTCGTGCGCCTCGGCCTCGACCCCCAGCGGATTGCGATCGTCGGCGACCGGACAGAGGATCTCGAGCAGGCGCTAACGCAGGGGCTCGACGCGGATCTCTGCCTCGTCTCCGGCGGTCTCGGGCCGACGCACGACGACCGCACGGTCGAGATGGTGGCACGCGTCGCGGGGAAGCAGCTCGTCCTCGACGAGGGCCTCGAGCGCGAGATCGAGGGCATCTCGCGGATGATCGCGGAGCGCCTGGGCAGGCCGTACACGGACTTCACGACCGGCGTCCGCAAGCAGGCGACCCTGCCTGACGGCGGCATCTCGCTGGGCCTCGCCGGCACTGCCCCCGGCATCGTGCTGCAGGCCGGCCCGTGCGCGGTCGTCATCCTCCCCGGCCCTCCACGGGAGCTGCAGCGCCTCTGGCCCCGCGCGCTCGAGACCGACCCCGTCCGCCGCGTGCTCGAGCGTGCCCCGGCGCGGGAGCGTCTTGCGCTGCGCTTCTTCGGGACGCCCGAGTCCGCCGTCGCGCAGGCGCTCGAGGATGCGGGAGGTGAGGGTGACGGGGTGGAGGCGACGATCTGCGCGCGGGAGTTCGAGATCCACGTCGACCTCGTCCTGGAGCCGGGCGCCGAGGAGCGCGGCGCCGCGGTCGCCCGGTCGCTGCGTGAGGGTCTCGGGAAGTACCTGTTCAGCGAGGACGAGCGGTCGATCGCGGAGATCGTGCTCGACCTCTGCCGCGAGCGCGGGCTGATGCTGGCGACGGCGGAGTCGTGCACCGGCGGCCTCGTCGCGGCGCGGCTCACGAGCGTGCCGGGCGCGAGCGACGTCTTCCTGGGGAGCGTCGTCGCCTACGCGGACGGGGCGAAGGTGGACGGGCTCGGCGTGCCGCGTGCCGTCCTCGAGCAGCACGGCGCCGTGTCCGCGGAGGCGGCGCAGGCGATGGCCGAAGGAGCGCGGGAGCGCCTCGGGGCGGACATCGCGGTCGCGGTGACGGGCGTGGCCGGACCGGACGGCGGCTCGGAGGAGAAGCCCGTCGGGCTCGTGTTCGTGCACGCGTCCGGGCCGGACGGGGCCGAAGCGCGCCGGACCGAGTTCCCCGGCGACCGCGAGATGGTGCGCGGACGGGCGACGGCATCGGCGCTCCACCTCGTGCGCCGATTGTTGGAGAGCCGGCACACATCCGCGTGAGCGGAGGCGCTACCGTCGAGGGAGATGAGCGGCTCAGGCTCTTCCTCGCGCTGGAGCTTCCCCCGGACGTCGTCGCCGAGCTGGAGCGGTGGGGAGCTCGGCACCTCTCTCGGGGCAGGCGGCTCGAGGCCTTTCACGTCACCCTGGCCTTCCTCGGGCCCCGTCCACGGGCGGAGCTCGACGCGATCCTCGACGCTCTCCGCGAGGAGGCGGCGCGCACCCGTTCCTTCGCGCTCGAGCCCGTGCGCTACCGCGAGACGCGGTCGGTCGGGATGCTCGTGCTCGACGACCGGAGCGGGGAGGCGACGGGGCTCGCCGGGCGCCTGCACGACCGTCTCGAGGGTCTCGGCGTGTACGAGCGCGAGGGCCGGTCGTGGTTGCCGCACCTCACCGTCCTCCGGTTTCGCGAGCGGCCGAGACTGTCCCCACCGTTGCCGAGCCTGGGTCCGTTCGCTCCGTCCGGCGCCGCTGCTTTCCTATCGCGTCTGCACCCGTCAGGGGCGCGCTACGAGGTCCTCGAGTCGTGTCCGCTAGGAGAGAACGGAGACACCCCGACATTGACCCACGGAGGTTGACCGCATGAACCGCGAGGAAGCGCTCGACGTCGCGCTCGGGCACATCGAGCGCCAGTTCGGAAAGGGGTCGGTCATGCGCATGAGCGACCGCCCGCAGGTCGCCGTGGGCGCGGTCTCGACCGGGTCGCTCGCCCTCGACGTCGCTCTCGGCATCGGCGGGCTGCCGCGCGGCCGGGTCGTCGAGATCTTCGGGCCCGAGGCGTCGGGGAAAACGACGCTCGTGTACCACGTCATGGCCGAGGCCCAGCGCCGCGGAGGCATCTGCGCCTTCATCGACGCCGAGCACGCGATGGACCCGACCTACGCGCGACGGATCGGCGTCGACATCGACCAGCTCCTCGTCTCGCAGCCGGATACCGGCGAGCAGGCGCTCGAGATCGCGGAGCTCCTCATCCGCTCCGGCGCCCTCGACGTCGTCGCCGTCGACTCGGTTGCGGCGCTCGTGCCGAAGGCCGAGATCGAGGGGGAGATGGGCGACGCTCACGTCGGCCTGCAGGCGCGCCTGATGAGCCAGGCGCTGCGCAAGCTCGCCGGCACGCTGAACCGCACCGACACGATTTGCATCTTCACGAACCAGCTGCGCGAGAAGATCGGGGTGATGTTCGGCAACCCGGAGACGACGCCTGGCGGCCGCGCGCTGAAGTTCTACTCCTCGGTGAGGCTCGACATCCGCCGCATCGAGACGCTGAAGGACGGCGCGGAGGCGATCGGGAACCGGGTCCGCGTCAAGGTCGTCAAGAACAAGGTCGCGCCACCGTTCAAGCAGGCCGAGTTCGACATCGTCTACGGCTCCGGGATCCCGTGGGAAGGGACGGTGCTCGACGTCGCGCTCGAGAAGAAGATCGTCCAGAAGGCCGGCTCCTACTTCAGCTTCGGGGACGAGCGGCTCGGCCAGGGGCGCCAGAACGCGACGGCGTTCCTCGCCGAGAACCCCGACCTCGTGCAGCAGATCCTCCAGCGGATCCAGGCGGAGGCGCCGGACGAGCAGGTCATCTCCGCCCGGCTGCTGCCCGCGGCCTCCCCGCAGGAGCGGGCGCTCGCGGTCGACGAGGTCGAGGAGGAGGTCGAGGAGCCCGCCGTCGTCGACGCGTAGGCGTCCGTGGCGGATCCGTCCCCGACCGACGCGCTCGAGCTCGCGTACCGGGCGCTCCGCGTGCGGGACCGGAGCGAGCGCGAGCTCGACGAGTGGCTGGCCGCCCGCGGGGTCTCGGAAAGCGCGCGTGGGGATGCACTCGCGTCCCTCCGCCGCACCGGTCTCGTCGACGACCGCCGGTTCGCCGATCGCCGCGCGTCCGCGCTCGCGGGTCGCGGCGCGGGCAACGGCCTGATCCGACACGAGCTGGCGTCCGCCGGCGTCGCGGACGACCTCGTCGAGGAGGCCCTCGCCGCGCTCGACCCCGAGCTCGAGCGGGCACGTGTGGTCGTCGAGCGTCGCGGGCCCGGCGCGCGGACGGCGCGCTACCTGAGCGGGAAGGGCTTCGCCGGCGACGTCGTGGGGGCCGTTGCAGGCGAGTCCGGAGACGAGCTAGGATGACCCTGCTTTCACCCGACATTTCTCCTGCTCGTGACGCTTTCTGAACCCAGTGAACTCGACCGACACTCTCGACGACCGAACCGGCCGGCCGCCCGCGCGGCCCAGAAGGGGCGGAACCGCCTGAGCTGAGGCTCGTGCGCGCAGGGTCCGGAGCGGCCGCGCAGGCCGGGTGCCGGGTGTGAGCTCTCGCGGCATCGCCGCGGGAAACCGAATCCTCCACGGAGGCTCGCATGCTCACCGCCCTCGCGGCGCTCATCGGAATCCTCGTCGGAGCGGTCGCGACAGCGGTGTTGCTGATCGGCCGCTCGCGGTCGCGCGTGCGCACCGCCGAAGCGGAGCGGAGCCGCATCCTCGCCGATTCGCAGCGCGAGGCGGACTCCATTCGGCGCGAGGCGCAGGTGGAGGCGCGCGAGCAGTCCGTTAAGCTCCGCTCCGAGATCGAGGCCGAGGTACAGGGGCGCCGGCTGGAGATCGTGAAGATCGAGGAGCGCGTCGGCCAGAAGGAGGGGGAGGTCGAGGAGAAGCTCGTCGAGCTCGAGCGCAAGGAGCAGGGCCTCGGGGACCGCGAGGTGCACGTGAAGGCGCTCCAGGACGAGCTTCGCGAGACCCAGCGAGAGGCCCTCGCTGCGCTCGAGCGCATCTCCGGCCTCACCGTGCACGAGGCGAGGCAGCAGCTCCTCGAGCGGTCGAAAGACCTCGTGCGGCACGAGCTCGCGCGCGAGGTCAGGCAGCTCGAGGAAGAGGCGCGCGCAGACGCGAGGCGCCGTGCGCGTGCTCTCGTCGCCGACTCGTTGCAGCGCGTCGCCGCGAGCCACACCGCGGAGGCCACCGTCTCCGTCGTCGAGCTCGCGTCGGACGACCTGAAGGGGCGCATCATCGGCCGCGAGGGTCGCAACATCCGGGCGCTCGAGCACCTGACGGGGGTCGACTTCATCATCGACGACACGCCGCACGCAGTCGTCCTCTCCTCGTTCGACCCGCTGCGGCGCGAGGTGGCGCGCATGACCCTCGACAAGCTGATCGAGGACGGCCGGATCCATCCCGCCCGGATCGAGGAGATGTACTACCAGTCGAAGGCGGAGCTCGAGGAGCACGTCCGCCAGGCGGGCGAGCAGGCGGTGTTCGAGGCGAACTGCGGCGAGTTCCACGAGGAGCTCGTCAAGGTCCTCGGCCGCCTCCGCTACCGCACGAGCTACTGCCAGAACGTCCTCAAGCACACGCTCGAGGTCGTCCACCTGAGCGGGATCATGGCCGCCGAGCTCGAGGCAGGCGTCAAGACGACGAAGCGCGCCGCGCTCCTCCACGACCTCGGCAAGGCCATGACCCACGAGGTCGACGGGTCGCACGCGCTCATCTCGGCGCAGCTCGCGAGGAGGTACGGCGAGTCGGAGGGCGTCGTGCACGCGATCGAGGCGCACCACTCCGAGGTGCAGCCGCAGACGGTCGAGGCGGTGCTCCTGATCGCCGCGGACGCCATCTCTGCCTCACGGCCGGGGGCGCGAGGGGAGAGCCTCGAGAACTACATCAAGCGGCTCGCGGCGCTCGAGGAGATCGCGGCGCGCAAGAACGGCGTCGCGAAGGCGTACGCACTGCAGGCGGGCCGCGAGATCCGGGTGATCGTCGAGCCGAGCGAGGTCGACGACGACGGAGCCGTGCTCCTCTCGCACGAGATCGCGCGCGAGATCGAGGACCAGCTCGAGTACCCGGGCCAGGTCAAGGTGATCGTCATCCGCGAGTCGCGCGCGACCGAGGTGGCCAAGTAGGCCGCCACCGATAGTGGGATCGTCGGAAGCGGCCCGTCGCTGGGCGGAGACGTGGGCGCGCGCGTGGCCCGCCGCGGACGTCGCGGCGATCGCTGCGCTGTACTCGGCGGACGCGGTCTTCCACTCGCATCCGTTCCGCGAGCGCCAGAGCCCGGAGGAGTACCTCCGCTGGGCATTCGAGGACCAGGCCGAGGCGGAGTGCCGGTTCGGCCGGCCGCTCGTGCAGGACGATCGCGCGGCAGTCGACTGGTGGGGCGCCATCACCGCGCGCGACGGGTCGGTCCAGACGGTCGCCGGCACCTCGCTCCTCCGGTTCGACGAGGACGGCCTTGTCGTCGAGCAACGGGACGCCTGGGGTGAACGGGAGGGGCGCCACGAGCTACCGGGATGGGCGCCCTGAGACTGCGATCTACACTTGCGCGATCGTGAGGCGCTACCACGTCACCACGTTCGGCTGCCAGATGAATGCGCACGACTCGGAGCGGATCAAGGGCATGCTCGAGTCGCTCGGGCTCGGCGAGGCGGTCGCTCCGGAAGAGGCGGACGTCCTGATCTTCAACACCTGCACCGTCCGCGAGAAGCCCGACACGCGGCTCGCGGCGTACCTCGGGAACGCCGCCGCCCGCAAGCGCGGGCAGCCGGATCTCGTCGTCGCCGTCGGCGGGTGCTACGCCGAGGCGCAGCGCGAGCAGATCTTCGCCCGCTACCCGTTCGTGGACGTTGCGTTCGGGCCGGGGTCGATCCCGCATCTCGGCGAATGGATCGAGGCGGGCGGGCATGCGGTCCCGCGAGGACGGTTCGGGTCGCACGACAGCTTCGCCGCCGAGCTCCCTGCGCATCGCGCACGGCGCTTCCACGCCTGGGTCCAGGTGTCGATGGGGTGCAACTCGAGGTGCGCGTACTGCATCGTGCCGGCCGTGCGCGGCCGCGAGCAGAGCCGCCGACCGGGCGAGATCGTCGCCGAGGTGACGGCGCTCGCTCGCGACGGGGTGAGAGAGGTCACGCTGCTCGGCCAGAATGTCAACTCCTGGGGACGCGACCTGGCGCCGGGGCTCCGCACCGAGTTCGGCGAGCTCCTGCGCGCGTGCGACGCGGTGGACGGCATCGAGCGAGTCCGCTTCACGAGCCCGCACCCGAAGGACTTCCGGGAGCCGGTGATCGCCGCCATGGCCGAGTGTGCCTCCGTCTGCGAGCACGTTCATCTCCCACTCCAGTCCGGTTCCTCGCGCCTGCTCAAGAACATGCGCAGGACGTACGACCGCGAGCGCTACCTCCGCCTCGTCGAGCGCCTGCGGGCGGCGATCCCCGATCTCGCGCTCGGCACCGACCTCATCGTCGGCTTTCCGGGCGAGACCGAGGAGGACTTCGCGCAGACCCTCGAGGTGGTCGAGGAAGTCCGCTACGACAGCGCGTTCACGTTCATCTTCTCGCCGCGGGCGGGCACCGAGGCTGCGAGCCTGCCGAATCACGTCCCCGATGACGTCAAGCACGAGCGCCTGGAACGGCTGGTCGACCTCGTCCAGCGGATCGCGGCCGAGCGGAACGCGCAGCGAGTGGGTCGAGTGGAGGAGGTGCTCGTCGAGGGACCGAGCAGGACGAGCGCGGGTCTCCTGCGCGGGAGGACCCGGCGCGGGACGACCGTGAACTTTGCCGGCTCCGCGCGCGCCGGCGATCTCGTCGACGTCCGGATCGAAAGCTCGACGTCGACGACGCTCCGCGGCCGTGCGGTCGCCCTCGCCGCTGCCTGAGATCGTCGCGGTCTTCGGCCCGACGGCGTCGGGCAAGTCCGGTGTCGCCGAGGCTCTGGCGACGCGGCTGGGCACCGAGGTCGTCTCGGCCGACGCCCTCCAGGTCTACCGTGGCCTCCCGATACTCACGAACCAGCCGGACCAGCCGACCCGCCTCGTCGCCATCCGCGATCTGTCGGACGAGATGTCGGTGGGCGAGTACGCCGGCCTCGCGCACGCGGCGATCGACGAGCTCGTGGCCAGTCGGGGGTCGGCGGTCGTCGCGGGCGGGACCGGCCTGTACCTGCGCGGCGCCCTCGTCGACCTGCGCGTCCCTCCGGCGCCGGCGCCCGGCGCGCGTGAGCGGTGGGAGACCGCGTACGACGCCGACGCGGAGCAGGCGTTCGAGCGCCTCGCGGAGCTCGACCCGGCGGCCGCGGCGGTCGTCCACCGCAACGATCGGCGGCGGGTCGTACGAGCGCTCGAGCTCGCAGAGGCGGGCGCGTCACTCGTGGCCGCCGACGACCGCCTGTGGTCGGGCGGCACGCGCCGGCCCACGCTCGTGGTCGGGCTGGACGTCGCCGAGGACGTTCTCGCATTGCGCATCGAGGCGCGCGCGAGAGAGATGTTCGACCGGGGTGTCGTCGAGGAGGCCGAGCGCGCCCTCGCAGGTCCGGTCTCCCGCACGGCCGAGAAGACGCTCGGCCTGCGCGAGCTGGCCGAGCTCCCGCGCGACGAGGCGTTCGAGCGCATCGTCGCCAGGACGCGTCGCTACGCCGCGTACCAGCGCAAGTGGATGCGGCGCATTCCCGGCATCGTCATGATCGAGGCCGACCGACCCCCCGACGAGGTGGCCAGTGCGATTCTCGAAGTGGCACGCGCTCGGTAACGCCTACCTGCTCGTGGAGCGGGCCGACCTCGCCGCCCCGCTCGGCCCCGAGGAGGTCCGCCGTCTGTGCGATCCCCGGTACGGGATCGGCTCCGACGGCATCCTGGAGATCGTCGAGGTGCGCGGGGCGGAGGCCGACGTCGCGGTGTGGAACCCGGACGGATCCCGGGCGGAGCTCTCCGGCAACGGAGCGCGCATTGCCGCGCTCTGGCTCGCCAGGCGGAGCGGCGTCGCGTTCCCGCGGGTTCGGCTCGGCGATCGCCTGGTCCCGGCGCGCATCGACCGCGACGATGTCGAGGTCGACCTGGGGCCGGTGGACGTCGGCCGGCCCGAGGCGCTCGAGGTCGACGGCGAGCGCCTCGAGTTCACGCCCGTGTCGGTCGGGAACCCGCACGCCGTGCTCCGGAGGGAGCCGGAGCGCCAGGAGCTCCTGCGGCTGGGACCGCTCGTGGAGCGGCACGAGCGCTTCCCCGAGCGCACGAACGTCCAACTGGTGCGCGCGGACGCGCCCGGGGATCTCACGGTGCTCGTCTGGGAGCGGGGAGCAGGGGAGACGCTGGCGTCGGGCTCGAGCGCGGCGGCCGCGGCGGCCGCCGCCGTGGCGCACGGCTGGTGCGAGAGCCCCGTCCGCGTGCACCTGCCCGGGGGCACGGTCACGGTGGACATCCGCGAAGGCCGCGCGATTCTCAGTGGCTCGGTCGTCGAGATCGCCGTCGGCGAGACGGTCCCGTAGCGGTCAGCGCGTCGAAGGCGTCTCCGCGAGCTCGACGAGGCGCCCGTCCGGATCGCGCAGGTACGCGGAGCGGCCCCACGGGAAGTCGCGCGGCTCAACGAGGAGCGAGAGCCCGTCCGCACGCAGGGTCGCGCAGGCGTCGGCGAGGTCGGTGACGCCGAACGCGACGTGGTCCTCG
Organism: Gaiellaceae bacterium; assembly: GCA_035698005.1. GTDB lineage: Bacteria > Actinomycetota > Thermoleophilia > Gaiellales > Gaiellaceae > GMQP-bins7. The sequence continues at coordinate 18,272 of DASSCD010000143.1, forward strand.
TTCGGCGGGCCGTCCTGCGCTGCGGCTCCCCGCTCGTGCACGAGCAGCTTCAGGTCGCCGGCGGCGAACACGGCGCCGCCGGGCCACGACGCCTCGGGCGGCAATCCGAGCAGCCGCTCGTAGAACGCGCGCGTTGCGTCGACTCCGTCGGTGAAGAAAGCGATCTCGACGAACCGTCTCACGACGCGATCTCGAACTCGCGCAGCACGTCGTTCAAGGACGTCTTCAGGTCGGTGGAGGCGCTGCGCTCGCCGACGATGAGCGCGCAGGGCAGGTCGTAGCGGCCGGCCGGGTAGTCCTTGGGCCGAGTGCCCGGAAGGACGACCGACCGCGGAGGCACGTAGCCCCGGTGCTCGACCGGTTCGGGGCCAGTGACGTCGATGATCGGGATCGAGGCGGAGAGGACGACGTGCGGCGCGATCACCGCGCGCTCCCCGACCACGACGCCCTCGACCACGACCGCCCGCGAGCCGAGGAACGCGCCGTCCTCGACCACCACCGGGCGCGCCTGCGGAGGCTCGAGGACGCCGCCGATGCCGACCCCGCCCGCGAGATGCACGTCGGCCCCGATCTGCGCGCACGAGCCGACCGTCGCCCAGGTGTCCACCATCGTCCGCGGCCCGACCCACGCGCCGATGTTGACGTAGCCGGGCATGAGCACTACCCCCTCGGCGAGGTAGGAGCCGAAACGGGCGACCCCCGGCGGCACGACGCGAACGCCCCGCTCGGCGTAGTCCGACTTCACCGGGATCTTGTCCAGGAAGTGCAGGCCGCCGACGTCCATCGGGACCACCTTGCGCAGACGGAAGTAGAGCAGGATCGCCTTCTTCGCCCACTCGTTGACGACCCACTCGCCGTCGCGCTTCTCGGCGACGCGGGCCTCGCCGCGATCGAGGAGACCCACGGCCTCCTCGATCGGCCCGGGCTCGAGCTCGCCGCTCTCCCAGAGGTCGTCGATCCGCGCGGCGACATCCATCAGGACGTATCCTCGCGCACGCCACCGCGGACGAACGCTGCTAGTACCTCGTACGCGTCCACGAGCGCGTCGATCCGCACGAGCTCGTCGCCGCGGTGCGCGTACTCGGTGTGGCCCGGGCCGAAGTTGACGGCGTCGATCCCGACGGCCGTGAAGTCCGCGACGTTCGTCCACGCCTGCTTC
>DASSCD010000144.1:0-10029 GCA_035698005.1 Gaiellaceae bacterium
CGCGCACGCGAGACTTTCGATCACGAGCACCCGCCCGCGACGACACGAGGAGACGAGCATGACGAAGGCAGTGGAGCCCGCGGCCGATCTCGGCGCGGTCAAGCAGCGCCAGCAGCAGACCTGGGCGAGCGGCGACTACTCCGCGATCGCCGCCAGGATCGTGCTCGTCGCCGAGCACCTGTGCGACACCGCCGACCTGCACGCGGGCTGGCACGTGCTCGACGTCGCGACCGGCAGCGGCAACGCCGCGATCGCGGCTGCCCGGCACGGGTGCGAGGTGGTCGGCATCGACTACGTCCCGTCGCTGCTCGAGCGGGGCAGGGCGCGGGCGAAGGCTGAGGGCCTTCCGGTCACGCTGCTCGAGGGCGACGCCGAGGCGCTGCCGTTCGAAGACCGAACCTTCGACGCGGTCCTGTCCGTGTTCGGCTCGATGTTCGCGCCGGACCACGCCCGGACGGCGGCCGAGATGCTGCGGGTCACGCGCCCCGGCGGCACGATCGCCCTGGCGAGCTGGACGCCGGATGGCTTCATCGGCCAGCTCTTCCGCACAGTCGGCGCGCACGTCCCGCCGCCCGCAGGCGTGCAGTCGCCGCTGCTCTGGAGCACCGCGGCGCACCTGCGCGAGCTCTTCGGCGCCGGCATCGCCTCGCTCGACGTCACCGAGCGGGACTTCACGTTCCGGTTCCGGTCGCCGGGCGACTTCGTCGAGTTCTTCCGCACGCGGTACGGGCCGACGCTGAAGGCGTTCGCCGCGCTCGAGGACGACGACGCCCGCGCCGCGCTCGAGCATGACCTCGTCGAGCTCGTCCGCAGCTTCGACCGGCTCGGCGGCGACGCCGTCGCCATCCCTTCGACCTACACCGAGGCGATCGCGATCACCCGCTGAAGCGCGGTCGGGGGCGGCGACGAGCCGCCCCCGATCTGCTCGTCGCGAGACCTACCGAAGCGAGACCGCGGTCTCCTCGAGCAGGTCGAGCGCATCCTGCAGGCCGTCTTCCATCCCCGACTCGACGATCGCGTCGCGGGACTCCTTGCTCGGCGCCTGCACGAGGATCGTCACCGTCGTCCGCCCGTCGGCCTCGGTGAAGGTCGCGGTGTTCACCGTCGTCGCGTCCTCCTCGGACACGTCCTCGGGCACACCCTCGTACGTCTCCGTGGAGACGATCCCCTCGTTCGGGACGATCTCCAGGTACTCGCCGTGGAAGGCGACCTCGATCCCGTCCTCGGTCAACATCGCGTAGCGCCACTTCCCGCCGACCCGCAGGTCGATCTCGGCCACGGTCATCTCGCCACGCTTCGCGTGCCACCAGCGCTTCACGAGATCCGGCCTCGTCCACGCCTCGAACACGAGGTGCTTCGGCGCGTCGAACTCCCGCGTGATCAGGATCTGCTCGTCGGTCGGGAGCGTCACCGTCGCCGTGCCGCTACTCGTCGTCGCCATCTCGTTCCTCCTTCTGCTCGAGTTCCGCCAACACCGCATCGAGCTGCTCGAAACGCTCCGACCACGAGCGCTCGTAGCCCTTCACCCAGTCGTGGATCGGCTTGAGGGCGTGCCCGTTCAGCCGGTACAGGCGCTGGCGCCCGTGGTCGCGGACCTCCACCGCCCCGACCTCTCGCAGCACCCGCAGGTGCTTGGACACCTGCGGCTGCGCGAGGCCGAGCGCATGCACCAGGTCGTTCACGGGGCGCTCGCCGCCGGCGAGGACGTCGAGAATCTGCCGTCGCCTCGGCTCCGCGACCGCGTTGAACGCATCCGCCGTCGTCGCTGCTCGTGCCATCGCGCCATCATATACCGATATCGGTATATGTCAACACCGGAGCTCAGCTCCGCGTGCCGCCGTCGACGGTCCGGCAGCATCTTCGGCGTGGTCGCCGACGTCGAGACTCCGCACGGCCTCGCCCGGGCTCACCTCCGTCACGCGGACGAGCCGGTGGGGGCGCTCGTCCTCGGCCACGGTGCAGGTGGAGGCGTCGCCGCGCCCGACCTCGTCGCGGTGGCGGACGCCGCGCTCGCCACTCGGGTCTCGGCCGCGCTCGTCGAGCAGCCCTACCGCGTCGCGGGCCGGCGGTCTCCCGCGCCCGCGCGCCAGCTCGACGCTGCCTGGACCGCCGTCGTCGAGCGCCTCGCTGCGAACGAGCTCCGCGGCCTGCGGCTCGTCGTCGGCGGGCGCTCTCTGGGCGCCAGAGTCGCCTGCCGCACCGCGGCCGCGACCGGGGCCGTCGGCGTCCTCTGTCTCGCCTTCCCTCTGCGGCCCCCGCGCCGGGCAGGCGCGGAGCCGGCCCCGAGCCGCCTCCCGGAGCTCGAGGCGGTGACCGTGCCCACGCTCGTCGTGCAGGGCGAGAACGACCGCTTCGGGCTGCCGCCCGGGGCCGAGCTCCGCACCGTCGTGCAGGTGCCGGGCGACCACGCACTGAAGGCGGACGTCGACGCGGTGGCGACGGCGGCGCGCGAGTGGCTCGTGCGCATCCTCGGCTCGGGCTAGGGGCGCCGGGCCGCGAGGCCCGCACCGACAACCGCGAGCGACGCCCCGAGGCCGGCGGTCAGCTCGGCGAGCCTGAAGGCGAGGTAGGCCTGCATCAGCGCCGTTTGCAGCGTCGTCGCCTGCAGCCAGAGCCCGACGTGCGGGTTCTCCACGGGCAGCCCGGTGCCGTCCTCGCGTGCAGCGAGCGACAGGTCGAAGGTCGGCTCGCCGTCGGCGCCGACGTACGAGGGCGTCTCGCTGTAGGTGCGCCCTCCGGTCGTCTCGAGCGCGCTCGCCCGGATCGACTCCGCGAGTGCGCGCGCCGTCGCGGCGCTCACCACGGGCTTGCGGTCCGCACCGAACACGATCCGCTCGCGCGCGAGGGTACGCGCGACGTCGCGGCGCGCCCACAACCCGATCCCGACCAGGCCGAGCCCGACGAGGCCGACGGCTGCTCCCGACGCCCTGCGATCTCCGTTCGAGGCCATCGGGCTCGAAGCCAACCGCGCGAAACGCCGGGCGCGCATCCGGGAATTCCCCGATCGACCATCTAGATTCAGCGGCCGTGAGCCGATCGCGGACGACGATACTGGTGGCCGCGGCGACCCTGGCGGTCGCAGCAGCCTGGTGGCTCGTCGCGGGAGCCGGAGACTCGGCGTCGACGCAGGCCACCACCCTCACGACGAACCCGACCAGCGACGTCGACCCCGAGAGCGGCCTGCGCTGGATCTCCGCCGCTGCGCTCCCGCCCGAGGGCCGCGCCACGCTCGCCCTCGTCGCCTCGGGCGGCCCGTTCCCGTACGACCGCGACGGGGCGGTGTTCGGGAACCGCGAGGGGATCCTCCCGCAGGAGCCGCGCGGCTACTACCGCGAGTACACGGTCGCCACGCCCGGCTCGGACGATCGCGGGGCAAGGCGGATCGTCGCCGGCGCGAGCGGGGAGCGCTACTACACCGAGGACCACTACCGCTCCTTTCGGAGGATCGGGCCGTGAGGGAGCTCGCACGGCTGTTGGCCGGCGACCTCGCCCCGGGCGTGCACTCGTGGTCGTCACACGCAGCCGCGGCGGACGTGCGGCGCGAGGTCGAGTCGGCGGGCTGGCGCTTCGTCCACCTCGACACCACGGGCGTCGAGGACAAGACGGGCCTCCTCGATGCTACCGCGGCCGCGTTCGGCTTCCCCGACTGGTTCGGCCGCAACTGGGACGCGCTCGCCGACGGCCTCGGCGACGTCCGTTCCGAGCGCGGCACCCTGGTGCTATGGGAGGGCAGCGAGGCGCTCGTGACGGCGAACGAAGAGCAGTTCGCCGTCGCGCTCGAGATCTTGCGCGACCGGTGCGAGAGCACGCTCGGTGGCGCCTTCGCCGTCCTCGTGCGAGAGGAGATGGAGCCCCTCGCTCGTGACGGGTGACCGGGCCGACTACCCGCGGTGCGCGTGCTCGGCGGCCTCGGCGTCCGCCTTCGTCTCGTGGACCGTGCCGTCGGGGTGCTCCGCCGGCGAGTAGAGCGAGTAGAGCTTCAGGTCGCCCGTGCCGGTGTTGACGACGTTGTGCCAGACGCCTGCCGGCACGACGAACGCCCAGTCGTCCTCGACGTCGTAGGTCTCGTCCACGGTGTCTTCGCTCGCCCCCAGCTCCACCCTGGCGCTTCCCTGCTCGATGCGTAGGAACTGGTCGTGGTCCGGGTGTACCTCGCGGCCGATGTCCTCACCTGCCGTGATGCGCATCACCGTGAGCTGGGAGTGCTCTCCGGTGAAGAGGACGGTCCGGAACGTCGTGTTGTCGATCGTGCGCTGCTCGATGTCTCCGACCCAGCCGATCATCGTCTCTCCTCTCGTTCGCGTACCACCGTCATCCCGCGTAGAGGCGTTCGAAAAACCACCACACGAGGCCGACCTGCGCCAGGAGCACCGCGACGAGCCAGAGCGTCAGCGTGAGCTCGTTGCGACGCGGGTTCTCCCGCCCGCCGGCCTGCGGAGCCGTCAGCGGACGCTCACTTCCGTTTTGGCCGCCGCGTCGGCTCTCGCTTCCTCGCGCGTGACCGCCGGCGCGCGCGCAATGAGGACCGGGATCGAGCTGCGGGCGACGACGGCCCTGCTCACGCTTCCGAGCACGAGCGAGGCGGCGGGCCCGAGCCCGCGGGAGCCCATGACGATGAGGTCGTGGCAAGCGCAGTCGGACCGCTCCAGGATCTCCTTCGCGGCGAGCCCGCTCCGCAGCACGGTCGCCACCGGCACGTCGTCCGGGACGCGCTCCTCGGCACGGTCGAGCAGCGCGCGCGCCTCATCCTCGAGCTGCGCGTCCGTGGGGTACGGCGGGACGAACGGGCCCGCCGGGCGCCAGCGAGGAGGTGCGGCGACGCTGATCAGCGTCAACCGTGCTCCCTCGGCCCGGGCGAGATCGATCGCCTGGTCCAGCGCCGCGGCGGAGGCCGCCGAGTCGTCGAGGGCGACGAGGATGCTTCGGAACACGGTCGCTCCTTCTCGTGTCTGTATTACGATACTACACGTTATCGAAAAAATCCACGGTACCTCGAGGGGAAGATCCCGCACGATGCACGCACCGAACACGACAGAGCAGGAGAGCCCGCGGCCGCGCGGCCGCCCCCGGCGCGAGGCCGCTCGCGACGAGATCGTCGAGGCGACGCTCGCCCTGCTGGCCGACCGCGGCTTCCAAGCCACGACGATGGACGCGATCGCCGCGCGCGCGAGCGTCGGCAAGACCACGATCTACCGCCGCTGGGACTCGAAGGAGGAACTGATCGCCGACGCGCTCGGAGAGCTCCGGACCGAGCCCTCGACCTCGGCCGCTACCGACCTCCGGGCAGTCCTGCTCGAGTACCTGCACGATCAGGAGCGCGAGCTCGCCGATCCGCTGGTGGGCCGGCTCCTCCCCGCGATCCTCGGCGAGCTGCAGACGAACCCGGGCTTCGCTTCCGCGTGGGAGGACCGCGTCGTGCGCCCGCGGAGGCACGCGATCGTCGACGTGCTCTCCGAGGCCCTCGAGCGCGGCGAGCTCCGGGACGGCGCCGACCCCGACGTGATCGCAGACCTCCTGCTCGGGGCGCCGCTTCTGCGCCTGCTCTTCCCGGTCGGGCTCCCGGCCGTGCCCGCGCACTACGCCGAGCAGCAGCTCGAGGCGATCTGGGACGGGATCGCGCCCGTCGCCTAGCGCCCGCGCGGGGCCGCGCTACTGCTCGTAGCCCTCGACCACGCTCGTGTCGCGCGCACGAGCCGAGTCGTCGTCCAGCCCCGCCTCGCGCAGCGCACGCCGCTGGCGCAGAAGGTCCCAGCACTGGTCGAGGGTGAGCTTGAGGGACTCGAGCCGGCCGCGATCGCCCTCGCTGGCGATCCCGTCGGACTCACGACCCCAGAGCTCGTGCTCCTCCGAGACGAGCTGCTCGATGCGCGCTCGGATCTGCTCGTCGTCCATGACCGAAGTGTTCCACGCGCGGCGCTCGCGGCGCGGAGACACGACCGCGACGTCGATACTTCCGTCGTGACCGAGCTCAAGGTCGTCGACAATCCAGAGCGCAACCGCTACGAGCTTCGCGCGGGAGACACGGTCGCCGGGGTCGTCCAGTACGCGACGGAGCCCGGGACGGTCGTCCTCGTCCACACCGAGATCGCGCCGTCCGTGGAGGGCGAGGGCCTCGGCTCGACGCTCGTCGCGGGAGCGCTCGACGACATCAGGGCACGCGGCCTCGAGGTCGTGCCGCTCTGCCCCTTCGCCTCCGCGTTCATCGAGCGCCATCCCGAGTACGCCGACCTCGTCGAGCGCGACGCGTCGACGGAGCCGTGACGACACCGTCGGCCGAGGCGGAACGCGGCCCTCGGCGCGTGTACGCCAACGATGCGATCGAGGTGCACTGGGAGCCGCGGCTCTGCATCCATACCGGCAACTGCGTCCGGCGGCTCGGAGACGTCTTCGACCCGGCCCGGCGGCCGTGGGTCGACGTGGACGCCGCCGATCCGGACGCGATCGCCACGACCGTCCTCACGTGCCCGACCGGAGCGCTTCACTTCCGGCGCCGGGACGGCGGCGCCGACGAGGAAGCGCCGGAGGAGGCGACCTTCGAGCCACAGCCGAACGGCCCCGTCTTCGTCCGCGGCCAGGTCAGGATCGTCGACGCCGACGAGAACCTGATCCGGGAGGACACGCGTCTCGCGCTGTGCCGCTGCGGCGCCTCACAGAACAAGCCGTTCTGCGACGGCAGCCACCGACGTGTCGGCTTCCGGGCGTGACTCGGCTCACGGGCCGAGGCGTGGTTACGTTGACGGCGTAGAGATGGCCCTGCAGAACCGCGTCACGCCGCTCGGCGACCTGATCGCCGACCCCGCGCGCGGTCTCGTTTACGGAAACCGGGGCTGCCTCCATGACGACGCAGGGCGGATCCGGCGCACGTACGCGACCAGGCGCTGGATCGCGTGCAGGCTCGAGTTCCGGGGCTGGCGGCGCACGAGACTCCTGCAGCCGGGCAGGTTCACCGAGCTCTTCTTCCTCGACGAGGCGACGGCGTTCGCGGCCGGGCATCGCCCGTGCGCGCTCTGCCGCCGCGAGGACTACGCGCGGTTCGGCGAGCTCTGGCGCGGGCTGCACCCCGGCGTCACCGGGGCGGACACGATCGACGCGCGGCTGCACGCGGAGCGGGTGGATCCGGACACGAAAGAGCGTCGCCTGCACGAGGCGTCCCTCGCCGAGCTCCCGGACGGGTCGTTCGTGCTCGAGGACGGCGTTGCGTATCTCGTGCTGGGCGATGAGCTCCTCCGCTGGACGCCGGCCGGATACGGGCAGCGCCGAAGGCGGCACCGAGGCCCGACGACGCTCATCACTCCTCCATCGCTCATCGCCGTGCTGCGGCAGGGGTGGACGGGAGCGGTGCCGCTCCTGCACTCCTCCGCCCGCGAAGCCCGGCCTAGTCGCTCTCGAGGACGGACAGGATGTTGCCCGCCGGGTCCTTGAACCAGGCGATGCTCGGGCCGCCGCCGCCGTTCCTGGCGATGCCCTTCTCGTCCTGGTCGAACTCCTCGTAGCGCTCGAAGCTCACCCCTGCGGCCGTGAGGCGGTCGACAGCCTCGTCGATGTCGTCGACCGGGAAGTTGAGGATCGTGAACGTCGCCGGGACGTGGTTCGGCTTCGGATACACGAGGATCGGGGTCCCGCCCGCGACCCGGAGCTCGAGCATCCCGTTCTCGATCGACGTTTCCACGCCGAGCGTCCCGCCGTAGAAGTCCATCGCCTTCTCGACGTCGTCGACGGAGAAGCCCGAGAACGCCCTCGTGTCCTTGAACATGGCCAACCCCCTCTCCTCGAAGGTGACTCGCTCCTCCACGGTACTCCTCTAGGGCAAGAGCCCGCCGAGGCGCTCGAGCGTCTCGAGGAGGAGCCAGGGCGGGACGGCGTCCGCAGCTCTCCGCGCGAAGCCGGCGAGGAAGCCCGGCAGCGCGCCGGCCTCCTCGGCGTCGTCGATCGCACGCTCGAGCCCGTCCTGCACGGCCCGCTCGGCGTCTTCGCGCGTAATGCCGTGCTCGGCCGCAAACGCGTCGAGCGCGTCCTCGTCCCGGATCGCGAGCACGAGGTCCTCACGCGTCACGCCGAGGTCGCAGGCCGCCCCGTCGAGCGCGGAGAGCGCCACCTGTTCCAGCCCCTCCTGCAGGCCGCCGGGGTCGCGCCACTCGCGCGTCTCGCACGGGTCGGCGACGGGCGTCGGCTCGAAGGTGGCACCGCCGAGCGCGACGTACGGGACGACGACCGCGGCGACTGCACCGAGCGCGACGAGGAGGGGCAGGAACCGCCTCAGAGCGGCTCCCCGCGACCGACCGCGACCGGGACGAGCGCCGCGAGCGCGAGAGCAGCGGCGAGCAGGAACGGCCCGGAGAAGGCGTTCGTGACCGCCCGGTCGAGCTGGTCCTGCAGCGCGCCGAGCAGGGCGGCGTACTCGTCGCTGTCCGGCAGCCCTTCGAAGACGCTCGCGACGTCGGGCAGGTCGCCCGTCTCCTCGGCCTCGTCGACCGTCTCGAGCACGTTCTGCGCCAGGCGGAGCTTGTCGAGCGGCTCGATACGGCTGTCGAGCACCTTCGCGGCGCCGGCCCGGATCGCCTCGTCCCGGTTCTCCTCGAGCGCGGTCGTCAGCACCGGCGCCAGCAAGAGGAGCCCGAGCACGACGCCCGCGTGGCGCGCGGCCAGCGTCCAGCCGCCGTGGACGACCTGTTCCGACCGCCCGGCGACCGCGCGCTCCGTGAGCGCTGCGAGCGCGAGGCCGAGCCCGGCCCCGACGAGCAACTGCGGGGCGATCGTCCATGCCCAGCCGGCGCGCGGCAGCAGGGCGAGTGCCAGGAGCCCGCCCGCCACGAGGACGACCCCCGACGCCGTTCGCATCCCGAGAGCGACCGTGCGCGGCGCGAACCGGGCGGACGCGATGGCGGCGAGCGGCATCGCGGTCACGACGATGCCGGCCGCGGCGGGCTCCATCCCCCAGCCTTCCACGAGGAGGAGCACGAGCAGGAAGAGCGCGGCCACGAGGCCTCCGGACAGGAGCAGCAGCGCCGCGTTCGCCGTCAGGTGCGGCCGGCCCGCGGGCGCCGCCAACCGTCTCGGGTGCACGCCGCGCACGGCGGCCAGCGTGACGAGCGCGAGCGGGACCTGGACGAGGAAGATCGACTCCCAGCCCAGCATCTGGGTCAGGATGCCGCCCGCAGCCGGGCCGAGCGCCGCGCCCAGCACCCCCGCGGCCACCCAGGTCCGCGCGGCGCGCGCGTCGTCGCCAGTCTGGCCCGAGAGGAGGTCGAGCGCAGCGGTGACGATGAGCGCGCCGCCCAGCGCCTGCACGCAGCGGGCGCTGACGAGCACCTCGAACGACGGCGCCAGGCCGCAGGCGAGCGAGGAGCCCGCGAAGACGACCACACCGGCGGCAAAGGCGGCCCTGGGCCGGCGCCGCGCGACGTAGGCGGCGGGGACGGCAAGCAGGGCGAGGACGAGGTTGTAGGACGTCAGGACCCACGCGACCGTCGTGATCCCGACGTCGAAGTCGGCGAGCACGTCGGGCAGGGCGAGCGTGACCACGGACGAGTCCGCGAGCGCGAGCCCGATCGCGAGCCCGAGCAGCCACGACCGCATGGCGCGAGTCTAGGCTGGGCGCCGCATGGCGCACGCGCACGACCACGACGACCCGCACGAGCACGGTCACTCCCACGGCCTGCTCGACCGCTCGATCCTCCGCTCGCGACAGGGGCTCGTCGCGGTCGGCTGGAGCCTCGGCGTGCTCGGGCTCACCGCCCTCGTGCAGGCCGCGATCTTCCTCCTCTCCGGCTCGGTCGCGCTCCTCGCCGACCTCGTCCACAACGTCGGCGACGCGCTGACCGCGATCCCGATCGGGATCGCGTTCCTGCTGCGCTCCGTGCGCGCGGAGAAGATCGCGGGGCTGGCCGTCGTCCTCGCGATCTTCGTGTCCGCGTGCGTCGCCGGCTACGAGTCGGTCATGCGGCTTCTCCACCCCGAGGAGCTCTCGCATCTGTGGGCGCTCGCCCTCGCGGGACTCGTCGGGTTCGCCGGGAACGAGGTCGCGGCCCA
>DASSCD010000145.1:0-7858 GCA_035698005.1 Gaiellaceae bacterium
GCTCGGCGGGCTAGCCGGTCGCCTCGATCGTCGCCTCGTACGCGGCGACGTAGTCGGCGACCATGCGCTGCGGCGAGAAGCGGTCCTCGACCGCCTGCCGGATGACCGCCGGGTCGAGCGAGTCCGCCTGTTCGAGGGTGGCCGGGTCCTCCATCTCGCGGTACTGGTCGACGATGATGCCCGTCCGACCGTGCTCGATGATCTCGGGCACCGCTCCGCGGCGCGTCGCGATGACCGGGGTGCCGCACGCCATCGCCTCGATCGCGACGAGCCCGAACGGCTCTTCCCAGTCGATCGGGTGCAGGAGGGCGCGGGCGCCCATCAACAACTCGACCTTGTCCGCGTGGCCGACCTCGCCGACGAACTCGATCGAGTCGTTCAGGTGCGGCCGGATGAACTCGTCGAAGTAGCGGATCTCGAGCGGCTCGCGGCACTTGGCGGCGATCTTCAGCGGGAGCTCCGTCTCGAGCGCGACCGCAAGCGCGCGGTGCGCTCCCTTGTCCGGGCTCATGCGCCCGAGGAAGAGGAGGTAGTCGCCGCCGGACTTGCGCCGGAACGGGTAGACGGAGAGGTCGAGTGCGTTCGGGCAGTTCGCGATCCAGGGCAGGTGGAGCTTCGGCTTGCGCTGGTTCAGCGAAATCGAGATGAGCTTCGTCTCGGGCGCGAGCCGGACGACCTCCTCGTACAGGCGTCCTGGCCGCCCCTCGAGCGGCCCGTGGACCGTGTGGCAGAAGGGCGTGTCGACGAGCCCTCCGAACGCGAGGCCGAGGAGGCCCGTGTGGTCGTTCAGGACGTCGAACTCGCCGGCACGCAGGACCGCGTTCACCAGGTGCTGCATCTCCCAGAACGTGTGGCCGATCCACTCGCTGGGGGCGTTGTCGAACACCGACTCGAGCCGCGCCCGCGTCTGCGAGTCGCCCGAGGCGAAGAGCGTCACCTCGTGCCCCTCTGCGACGAGGCCGTCGGCGAGGAGCGCGACGACGCGCTCGATGCCGCCGTACGCCTCCGGCGGCACCGGGAACCAGACCGGGCATATCACTCCGACTCTCATCAGACTCCTTCCGAGATCGTGACACGCCCGCGGTCGACGGACACGACCCAGTTGCGCCCGAAGGCGCGCACGCCCTCGACGCGGAGCCCCTCGAGCCAGCTCGGAAGCTCGTCCTCGACGGTCGACACGAGTCGCTGGCGGGTGCGGTCCGGCTCGATCCCGAGGAGCACGCGCACGAGGAGGATCGGCGTCCCTGCAGCCCACGCCTGCGGGCGGGCGGCGGTCGGATAGGCGATCGGGAACGGCGTCTCCTCCCGCGCGTAGCCCGCGAAGACCTCCGGCAGCGACCACTCGAAGTGGCCCGCCGCCTCGATGAGCGCGCGCCCGATCCGCCGCGCACCCTCGACGTACCCGTGCCGCGCGAGCCCCCACGCGGCGATCGACGTGTCGTGCGGCCACACCGTGCCGTTGTGGTAGCTGATCGGGTTGTACGCGGCCTCGCTCCTGCCCATCGTGCGGATCCCCCAGCCGGACCAGAGCGACTCCGAGAGGAGCTCGTCGACGAGCGGCCCCACGCGCTCCGGGAGCACGATCCCGCTCCAGAGCAGGTGTCCCATATTCGAGCAGCGCGCGTCGACCTTCTCCTTCGCCCCGTCGAGCGCGAGCGCGTAGTAGCCCCCTCCGTGGTCCTCGATCCAGAACGTCTCGTCGAAGCGCGTTCGGAGCTCGCCCGCCTCGACCTCGAGCCGGTCGGCCAGGTCCGGCTCGCGCCAGACCTCGCGCGCGATCTCCGCGAGCCCGAGCTTCGCCTGGTAGACGTAGCCCTGCACCTCGACCGGGGCGATCGGCGGCTCCGCGTACCGCCCGTCGTGGAAGCGCTGGGAGTCACCGGAGTCCTTCCACGACTGGTTGTGGAGCCCGCCGTCCGCGCGCGCGCCGTACTCCACGAAGCCGTCGCCGTCGCGGTCGCCGTAGCGGTCGATCCACTCGAGCGCGCGCAGCGCCGGGTCGCGCAGCCGCGTGACGAGCGAGTCGTCGTCCGTCCAACGCCAGGTCTCGGCGAGGAGGACGAGGTAGAGCGGCGTCGCGTCGATCGTGCCGTAGTAGCGGGGGAACCAGAACTCCGCCGCGCGGCCGCGGCGCACCTCGTGGACGATCTTCCCTGGCTCGGCGTCGATGGCCGTGTCCTCGGTCGTGGCCTGCAGCTCGGCGAGCGCGTCCAGCGCGCCGATCGCCACTTCGGGTCCGAGGACCAGCGTCTGCAGCGAGGTGATGAGCGAGTCGCGCCCGAACACGGTCATGAACCACGGCATGCCGGCGGCGAAGAGCGGCCGCCGCGACTCGCCCGTCCGCATCCGCAGCGCCGCGAGGTCGTCGATCGAGCGGTCGAACGCGCGACGGAGGCTCTCCCACCCGCCGCGCACGCGCGGCACGCGGAGCGTCCACGCGGCGACGACGTCGCCAAGGGTCTCACGCTCCTCGGCGAGCCGCTCGCCGCGTTCGGGGTCGCCCTCCCCGTCGAGCGTCGGGTGCACATCGACGTCGAGCTCCCAGAGCTCGTGCGGATCGAGGTCGAGGTCGAAGACCATGCGGCCGTCCTCGAGCCGACCCACGTGCGAGAGCACGATGCGCGTCCGCAGATCGCCGCGTGGCGGCTCGATCAGCAGCTGACAAGCAGCCTCGTCGTACGCAGCAGGGGCCGGCGGGGGAAGGGCGGGCGCGTTCTCGGGGTCGCCGAGGGCGAAGTCGTGCAGCTTGACCGAGATGATGTCCGCGAAGTCGGCGGCGAGCTCGAGCGACAGCTCGAAGCGGAGCCTCTCCATGCTCTCGTTCCGGACCGCGATCCGCTCCCGCATACCCGTCGCGACGAAGCGCTCGCGCGAGACCGACACCGAGTCGTGCGGCAGCCCGTCGACGATCGAGTTGCGCAGGAAGAACGCGGCCGCGAAGTGGTCGGTGCGGCCCGAGGAGAGGAGCAGCGGCCGCGAGTCGCCGAGCCGGAGGACGAGGCGCGAGAGGAAGCGCGTGTCGTACGCGAAGAGCCCGCTCGTCTCCTCGACGATGTCGCCGCGCTCGTCGGAGAGGCAGAAGGTCGAGCCCTCGAGGATGGTGAGCATCGACGCCATGGCTATTCCTCGCGGCGCACGACCCGGGCACCGCTCGACTGCGCGGTCGCCTTGACGACGATCTCGTCGACGTTCACGTGCGGCGGCCGCGTGAGCGCGAAGAGGACGCAGTCGGCGACCTCGTCCGGCGTCACCGGGTCGACGCCCGCGTACACGGCCTTCGCTGCCTCGGCGTCCCCTCTGTAGCGGACGAGCGAGAACTCGCTCTCGACGAGCCCGGCGTCGACCGTCGTGATCCGGATCGGGCGGCCGAGCAGATCCTCCCGGAGCGCATACACGAACCCGCGCAGGCCGAACTTCGCGGCGACGTAGGACGCGCCGTTCGGATACGCCTGCCGGCCGGCGACCGAGCCCATGAAGACGATGTGGCCGTCGTCGGGCATGTGCGGAAGCGTCAGTCGCGTCATGCGGAGCACCCCGTCGACGTTCGTGTGCAGGACGGTTGCCTCGTCCTCGACGGTCGACTCCCAGAACGGGTACCGGCCGAGCGCGAGCCCGGCGTTGTTGAAGAGGATGTCGACGAGCCCGAGCTCCGCGGCTGCCCGGCCGACGAAGGCGGCGGCGCTCTCCTCGTCCGTGACGTCGAGCGGCAGCGCAAGGTCGGCGTCGATGCGCTCGACACGACGCGCCCCGCCTGCGACGCGCACGCCGGCCTCGCGGAGCTTCTTCACGGTCGCCGCCCCGATCCCGCTCGAGGCGCCGGTAACGATGGCTGTCCTGCCCTCCAAATCCATCGGGTGAGCCTAGCGCGGCCCCCGCAGACGAAAGGCGCTCAGGTCAGCTGGACGGACTCGAGGAGGACGGGCTCGAGCGGCCGGTCGCGGTCGTCCCGCTCGACCTGGGAGATCGTGTCCGCGACGTCCTGCCCCGATGTGATGCGGCCGAAGACCGTGTGCTTGCCGTCGAGCCACGGGCACGCGTCCGCGGTGACGATGAAGAACTGCGACCCGTTCGTGTCGGGGCCCGAGTTCGCCATCGCGAGGTACCCGCGCGCGACGGGGTGGTCGTTGAACTCGTCCTCGAACGTGTAGCCCGGCCCGCCCGTTCCGTCGCCGCGCGGGCAGCCGCCCTGGATCATGAAGTCCGGGATCACGCGGTGGAACGTGAGCCCGTCGTAGTACCCGTCCGAGGCGAGCTTCGTGAAGTTCTCCACGGTCTTCGGTGCCTCGTCGGGGAAGAGCTCGAGCTCGATCGCCCCCTCGCTCGTCTGCATGATCGCCCCGGCCACGCCGGCGACGCTACCAACAATCCGGGGCGGTCGAGCGTCCGAACAACACAAGGTGGCGTCCGGGGCGGAACGACTGAGCGGCTTCCAGGAGAGCGAGCTCTCGAACGAGCTCGCGGGCCAGTGGCGGCGCCTCACGCGGGCGGCAACCGTCGTCGCGCTCGTCACCGCGCCGGCGGTCGTCGTCTGGCTGAACCAGACCGAGGGCTGGTCGTGGATCTGGTCGATCCTCGCGGCGCTCCTCCTCGTCGTCTGCTTCCGCGGCCTCGTCGACCTGCTCTTCCACCGGCTGATCCCGCGACCGAGCCTGTTCGGGCTCGAGAGCCCGCAGCTGCGCGAGGAGGACGTCGTCGCGCGCAGGCGCGTCTGGTTCTGGCGGTTCTGGGTGAAGGCGGCGATCGTCGCGACCCTCGTCGTCCTGCCGTTCTACCTCTGGCTCGACACCGCGACGCTCGTCCAGATCCTGCCGCTCCTCGTGATGCTGCCGCTGTTCCTGGTCTTCAACTTCGTCATCCTGTTCGGCCCGCTCCTGCTGATGAACCTCTCGCAGATCCAGGCCTTCGAGCCCGGCGACGCGGAGTGGGGCGTGAAGCTCGCGGACGTGCGCGGGCAGGTCGAGGCGAAGGAGGAGGTCAGGCGCGTCGTCGCGATCTGGCAGTCCGGCGAGGCCTTCGAGCGCGCCGGGGGGAAGCGGGAGAGGGGCCTGCTCTTCCTCGGCGCGCCCGGGACCGGGAAGACGATGCTCGCCAAGGCCCTCGCTACCGGGTTCAATTCGCCGTTCATCTCGATTCCGGGCTCCGGCTTCGCCGCGACCTTCATCGGCATCGATGCGATCGTCGTCCGCATCCTCGCCCGCCGTGCGAAGCGGCTCGCCCGCAAGTGGGGCGGCCAGTGCATCGTCTTCATCGACGAGATCGACGCCGTCGGCATGCGCAGGCAGGCGCTCAACCCCGGCTTCGGCGGCGCGGGGGTCGGCGGGCACAGGCCCCACGATCTGCACGAGCTCCTCTGGTACGGGCCCTTCGGCGCGCTCAACCCCTCGGGCGACCTGATCCTCGAGGACCGCGCCTGGCGCGAGCGCCTCTTCGCCGAGCGCGCGCCGCAGTCACCCGGCCCGTCGGGGCTCACGACGCGCGTGAACGGCGTCCTGAATTTCATGTTCCCGGGCGGGATGGGGATGGGCGGCTCGCTCGCCCTGAACCAGCTCCTCGTCGTCATGGACGGGATCGACAACCCGCCGTTCTTCCGCAAGTTCGTGACGAGCAAGCTGAACGCACTCCTCGACGGGATCTACGTCGTCCCGCGCAGGGTCGGCAAGGCGTCGTTCCGGCTCCCGGCTGCCCGCCCACGCAAGGAGCAGATCTATTTCATCGGCGCGACGAACGTGCCCGTCGACCGCCTGGACCCCGCCCTGACGCGGCCGGGCCGGATGGGCCGCCATGTCTGGTTCCGCACGCCGACGAAACAGGACCGCCTCGACATCCTCGACCTCTACATCGGGAAGGTCGCGCACGCCCCCGAGCTCGACCAGCCCCACCGTCGCGAGGAGATCGCGCGCGTGACGAACGGCTACGCGCCCGCGATGCTCGAGCAGGTGACCTCGATGGCCCTCACGATCGCGCACCACTCGAACCGCGAGGCGCTCACCTGGGACGACCTCGTCGAGGCCATGACCACGCTCGAGGCCGGCACCGCGGTCGGCGTCGAGTACGTTCCGGAGGAGAGCCGCGCTGTCGCCGTTCACGAGGCTGGCCATGCCGCCGCCGGCCACGTCTACCTGAAGGGCGCGGAGTCCACGCGGCTCTCCATCCGGATGCGCGGGGGCGCGCTCGGGCACCACCAGGCGCTCGAGAAGGAGGAGCGCTTCAGCCGCTTCCGCAGCGAGGAGTTCGCCCGGCTCGTGTGGGCGCTCGGCGCGATGGCCGCGGAGCGGGTCTTCTACGGCGAGAACTCGAACGGCGTCGGCGGCGACGTCATGAGCGTGACCGCACAGGCCGCGCACATGGTCGGTGCGTCCGCGATGGGCCCGCAGCCGTTCGAGATCACGCCGCGCGAGGACGAGACCGAGGAGGAGGCACGCGAGCGGGTCCTCGCCCGCTTCGAGAAGATCGGCCTGCAGATCGTCAATCGCACGAGCGGCGGCGGCCCCTTCGGCGAGAACCCCATCTCCTCCGTCCTGGGAGACCGGGACAAACGGGCCATCGTCGGCCAGCTCGTCGGCCAGGCGTACGTCGCGGCGCACAACCTCGTCCTCGCGAACCGCGACGCCGTCGAGCACATCGCCGACGTGCTCGCCGCGCGCCGCGAGCTGTTCGGGGACGAGCTGCTCGAGCTGCTCGACAGCGCGACGCTCACCATCCCGGACGTCGACCTGTCGAAGGAGAGCTCGTGGCCGACGATGTGATGACGCGCTCGGCCGCGGACGCGCCGTCGCCGACTCCCGGAGCCGTCCCGGCGACGACGACCGCCCGGCCCGAGTCACGCGCCGAACGGGCGCGCCGAGTCGCCTATCGCGGTCGCTTCACGGTCATCTACTTCCTGCTCGCCGTCGTCGCCGGGGCCGCGATCGGGACGTTCGTCGTCCTCGTCCAGCGCGGCAGCCCGGCTCCGGCTCCCCCTTGGTCGGAGTGGAAGCCGGAGGGGAGCGCCGAGCGACGGGCCGCCCAGATCGGCGACCGTATCCCCGACCCGTACCGCCTTCCGAGCGGGCGGCAGCTCGCCACGGTGACCTACGTCGGCCCGCCCACCGTGACCGGGCCCGACGGGACGACCTTCCAGGTGCGCGCGCTCGCCGTGCGCCCGAACGTCTCGCGCGGACAGGCCGAGGCGGACGACATCGACACGGTGAACGCGAACGGCACCGTGATGTACAACCTCTGCGGCCTCGGGAACAGCTGCTCGATCCCCGAAGGGAAGGCGTCCAACGCGCGCGGCACGCTGCTCCGGCGCGAGGCTCTCGAGCTCGCCCTCTACACCTTCAAGTACGTCGACCGCGTGCAGTCGGTCCTCGTCATGCTGCCGCCGCGTCCCGACGGGCAGGCCTCGACCGCCGTCTTCCTCGAGCGCTCGGACGTGCGCCAACAGCTCTCCCGGCCGCTCGCCCGAACGTTCACGGCGCCGCTCACCCCCGGGGTGGGCGAGCTGAACGGCGACGAGCTCGCGGTCGTCCAGCGCGTGACGCGCCCGCGCCTGTACTCGTTCAGCTACCTGCAGGCGCAGGACGGGAGCCCGATCATGGTCCTGTCTCCAGTACCGAGTGCGTAGCGCAAGCGCGACATTCGCGGGCGCGAATGTCGCCCGCGACACATGCCTGGCGTCCGCTTCGCGGCCCCTCCGCTAGTGGACCCTTCGATCGCGGCACGTCTCGGTCGGGCGAAGGCGAGGCTCGACCGGCTCGACTACTACCCGGAGCCGGTGCGGATCGAGCGCGTGCGCGTCGTCGTCGCGCCCTGGTTCTTCCGCATCCCCGGCTTCCGCCGCTACGCCGGCTACGCGCTCTGGCGCACGATCCTGCTC
>DASSCD010000146.1:0-2134 GCA_035698005.1 Gaiellaceae bacterium
GTACCGGACGCTGCCGATGGTCTGGTACGTGCCTCCGCTCTCGCCGGTCATGAGCCTCGTCGAGGGCCCGGGCTCGGAGGCCGACCCGGACGACGTCTTCCCCGCGATCGAGGAGCTGCGCATCCCGATCGAGTACCTCGCCAACATGCTGACGGCCGGCGATCCGGAGCCCGTGCGGGTCGCGCTCCGGCGCCTCGCGGCGATGCGCAGCTGGACGCGAGAGCGAAACCTCGGCGGGGAGCCCGATGCGGCGGTGGCCGCCTCCGTCGGGATGGACCCGCGTGAGATCGACGCGATGTTCCGGCTGCTCGCGATCGCGAAGTACGACGAGCGCTACGTGATCCCGCAGACCCACGGCGAGATCGGCGTGAACCCGCATTCGCTCCAGGGCGCGTGCGGCCTCGACTTCGAGGGCGGCCCGGGAAGCTGCGGCGCCCTCGCGAAGGAGAAGGATCCCTTCGGAGCCGAGCCGCTCGCGGCCCCGAACGGCGGGGGTGGCTCGAACGTCGCGTTCCTCGACTTCCGGAAGGCGACGTGAACGCGAAGCTCGTTGCCGTCCTCCTCGGCTACCCGGACGAGGCGCTCGTCGAAGCGGTGCCCGAGCTGCGCGCGGCTGCGGCCACGCTCGGGCGCGCCCAGCGCGACGCACTGGGCCCGCTCCTGGACGCGATCGCCGGAACGCCCCTCGCCGACCTGCGCCGCTCCTACGTCGAGACGTTCGACTTCGAGCGTCGCTGCGGGCTCCATCTGACGTACCACACGCACGGCGACCGCCGGCAGCGCGGGCTCGAGCTCGTGCGTCTCAAGCGGCGGTACGCCGAGGCCGGCCTACCCTTCGATGGCTCGGAGCTCCCCGACTACCTGCCCGTCATGCTCGAGTTCGCAGCGCTGCGGCCGGAGGAAGGGAGAGAGCTGCTCGCGTCCTTCCGCGCTCCCCTCGAGCTCGTCCGGGCGGCGCTGCACGACCGCGGCAGCCCGTACGCGGGCGCTCTCGACGCGCTCTGCGAGGCGCTCCCGCGCCCGACGGCGCGTCAGCTCGAGGAGACGCGTCGCCTGGCGGAGGAGGGGCCGCCGGCCGAGTTCGTCGGCCTGGAGCCGTTCGGCGCGCCCGAGCTCGTCGAGGCGGGCGCATGAGCACCGCTCGCCGCCGGCTCGCGGTCGTGGGGGAAACCAGGTTTCCCCCACGAACTCCCTTCTTCCTGAGAGCGTGGGGAACCTCTCGGTTCCCCACACCCCTCCCCGCTCATGGGCCGACGGTCGGCCCATGAGCCGCGTCGACACGTTCCTGTGGGCGCTCCTTCCGTACATCGCGCTGACGAGCTTCGTGGTGGGGCACGTCTGGCGCTACCGGCGCGACGCCTATACGTGGACGGCGCGCTCGACGCAGCTCCTCGAGCGCCGGCTGCTGCTCGTCGGCAGCGTCGCCTTCCATCTCGGGATCCTCGGCGTCATCGGCGGTCACGTGCTCGGGATCCTGATCCCCGAGTCGTGGACCGAGGCGGTCGGAGTTTCGGAGGACGCCTATCACTGGCTCGCGATCGTCGCCGGGGGCGCAGCCGGGCTCCTCCTCTCCTTCGGGGCGCTCGTCCTCGTCTACCGACGCCTCAGGATCGACCGCATCCGCGCGACCACGCTCCGCAGCGACTGGTTCATGTACCCGATCCTGCTCGCGACGATCCTGCTCGGGATGCTCTGCACGGTCGTCGGAGGGATCGTCGACGAGCACAACTACCGCGAGACCGTGTCGCCCTGGTTCCGGAGCATCTTCACGCTCGACCCGAAGACGTCGCTGATGGTGGGCGCCCCGTTCGTCTACCAGGCACACGTCACCGTCGCCTGGCTGCTCTACGCCGTCTGGCCCTACACACGCCTCGTGCACGTCTGGAGCGTCCCGGTCGGCTATCTCCTCCGCTCTCCGATCGTCTATCGGGCGAAGCGGCGCCCTGCGCGCACGGCACTTCGCTGATCGGTGCCGGAGCCAGAGTCGCACCCCGAGGTCGAGGAGCTGCGCGCGTCCAGGGCGCGGCTCGTGCACGCGGCCGACGGAGACCGCCGCCGACTCGAGCGCGAGCTGCACGAGGGCGTGCAGCAGCACCTCGTCGCGCTCGCTGTCGAGCTCCAGCTCGCGGAGTCC
>DASSCD010000147.1:0-15462 GCA_035698005.1 Gaiellaceae bacterium
TCGGCACCGCCCAGCTCGTCCTCCCGCCGCACCCGAACCAGCCGCACCGCGCGGAGGTCGCCCGCGTGCTCGTCCACCGCTCCGCGCGGCGGCGAGGCATCGCGAGCCGGCTCATGGCGGAGGTGGAGTCGGAAGCCCGGGCAGAGGGTAGGACCCTCCTCGTGCTGGACGCGGTGACCGGCGGCGACGCCGAGCGGCTCTACGAGCGCCTCGGCTGGGTCAAGGTGGGCGTCATCCCGAACTATGCCCTCTACCCGGACGGCAGCCCGTGCGACACCACGTACTTCTGGAAGGCCCTCGAACGATGACCTGGCGGCGCGCGCTCGTCTGGATCGGGCTTCTCGGCGTCCTCTATCACCGATTCCTGCGCAGACCGATCCTCACCTGGGGAGCGACCGAGGAGGAGGAGTCGGCCAGGCTTCCGGGCGACGAGCTCCTCGAGGACGCCGACGGCGTCGCGACGCGCGCGATCGACATCGAGGCGCCGCCGAGCGCCGTCTGGCCGTGGCTCGCGCAGATGGGGCCCGCCCCACGTGGCGGCGCCTACACGTACGACTGGATCGAGAACCTCCTCGGCCTCCGCATGCACAGCGTCGACGAGGTGCTGCCGGAGTTCCAGCACCCGCAGGTGGGCGACACGATCGGGCTCGGAGCGAACCGGATGCGGTACGAGCGTGTCGAGCCGGAGCGGGCCCTCTCGTCGCGCTCCGAGGACGGCGACTGGGTCTGGACCCTCGTGCTCGAGGAGCGCGGCGGCTCGACGCGGCTGCTCAGCCGCAACCGCTTCCGTTTGCCGACGCTCCGATCACGCATCGCGATGCTCCCGATGGAGCCCGCGTCGCTCGTCATGGAGCGGAAGATGCTCCTCGGCATCAAGGAGCGGGCCGAGCGCCTCGCGCGGCGAGGCGAGCAGCCGGCTCGCGAGCCGCTCACGCTGTGAAGCCGAGGATCAGCTCGGACGTCTCGCGAGGGACGTCGAGCTGGGGGAGATGCCCGACGCCGTCGAGCTCGACCCAGTCCGCTTGGGGGAGGAGCTCCCGGTGGCGGGCGGCGGCGCGGGGCCAGGGGAGGACGCGGTCGTCGGTGCCCCACACGATCCGCACCGGGCACTGGATGCGCTCCGCGTCGAGGGGCCAGCCGACCCGGTGCGCGACCTCGATCAGCGGGAGGCCGGCGTCGCATGCGGCAGCGCCGCGGAGCTGGTGCACGAGGAGCTCGACCGGGATGTGCTCGTAGCGCACGGTGATGTTGAGCGTCGCCCGGCGGCGGCTCTTCGGTGAGGTGAGGATGGCCTCCGCGTGCGGTGCGGCGGCCCTCACCGCCTCCAGCATCGCCTCGTGGTAGCGGAGCGTCTCGCGCCAGCCCTCGTCGCCCTCGGCGAAGCCGCCGGAGGGGGCCAACGCGACGACGCTTCTCGCGCGGCCGCGTGCCGCGAGCTGCAGCGCGACGTAGCCGCCGAGCGAGCTGCCGACGACGTCGGCGGTCTCCCAGCCCGCCTCGTCGAGCGCGCGCTCGACCCCGTCTGCGAGCACGTTCTCGTCCAGGTCTCCTTCGATCGTCGGCCCTCCCGCGTGACCGGGGAGGGTCGGCGCGAGCACGTCGTGCTCCCGCTCGAGCAGCGGGAGCGCGAGCTCCCAGGTGCGCCAGGTGTCGGCGAAGCCGTGCAGGCAGAGGAGCGGCGGCCCGTCGCCACCGCGATGGAACGGCGTGAACGGCGCCGGCGCCACTAGCGAAGCGCAGGCACGACCTCGGTCGCGAAGCGCTCGAGCTGGGTCTCGGGCTCGTCGCTCGGCCAGAAGAGGAACGTGTCGAAGCCCAGGTCGCGGGCAAGACCCGTCAGCGTCTCGACCCAGTGCTCGGGCGGCCCGACGAGCAGCTCGCTCACGTCGCCGTCGACGATCCTCCCCGACACGTTCAGGAGGCGGCGGATCTCGGCCGGGTCGCGACCGGCTCCGCGTGCACCCTCGTCGATCGCGGCCATCATCGCCGGGACGAGCTCGGGGCGCGCCCAGGTCAGCGACGGCACCCAGCCGTCCGCCGCGCGGCCGAGGAGCGCGAGCCCGCGCGGCTTGGCGACGCCGAGCCAGATCTCGATCGCGTGCGCCGGCGGCGGGCCCGGGTGGAGCCCCTTCACGCGGTAGTGCTTCCCCTCGAACGCGATCGAGCGCTCGCCGCTCCAGAACAGGCGGATGATCTGCAGTGCCTCCTCGAGCGACTCGAGTGCCTCGCGAGGGGAGCGGACCGGCCCGCCCATCGCGCCGATCGCCTCCCAGAACGCGCCCGAGCCCAGCCCGAGCTCGAAGCGCCCGTTCGAGAGGACGTCCAGCGTCGCCGCCTGCTTCGCGATCATCGCAGGCACGCGGAGCGGCAGGTTCGCGACGTCCGGGAAGAAGCGGATCCGGTCCGTCCGCGCGATCAGGTCGGCGATGAGCCCCCACGTCTCGAGGTAGCGCCACTGGTATGGGTGGTCCTGGATCCCGACGACGTCGAGCCCGAGCTCCTCGGCGAGCCGCGCCTGCGAGCGCAGAGATTCGAGATCCGCTGCATTCGGGACAGGGAAGAGGCCGAACTCGAGCTGCCTGCCGTAGCGCGACTCCACGGAGGCACGCTAGCCGCCTAGGTCGCTTCGGGGGTGTGGCAGACTGCCTCCAGCTTGAACCCGTGGGGATCGAGCCAGTAGGTCGCGTAGCAGTGCTCGCCGTACTGGGGGAACTCGCCCGGTTCGTCCAGGATCACCGCGTCGCGTGCACGCGCCCACTCGTGGGCCTCCCGGACGACCGCTCTGGTCGCGACCAGGAAGGCGAGGTGATGGAGCCCGGTCGCGCCGCGTGAGTAGGTCCCGGGCTCCTCTGCCTCGTAGAAGAACAGCTGCGACCCACGGGCGCCGTCCGGTCCGTAGTTGAGCGGCCCTCCGGGGCCCGTCGCAAACCACTCTCGGAGCCCGAGGATCGACATCAGGTCGTCGTAGTACGCCTTGGTCGCGGCGAGATCCGGAACGCCGATCCCGATGTGGTCGATGAATCCGGGTCGGGACAAGAGGAGCACCTCCACGGTCGTGAACGAAGGTGATCGTAGGCGCGCGCGTTCGGCCCAGGCCTCACCTCGGCTGCCGTCGGCGCCGCCCCGTGGAAGACGGCCTTCACGTTGTTGCCGTCGGGATCGAGCGAGCCGCGATGGTCTACGACGTGTGCACGGGATAGCGCAGATGCGTGACGCCCACGCCGGCGACGACTGTCGGATTCCCGAGCACGACCGGGGTGTTCGCGAGGGGGTCGAACAGCCGCACTCCCGCGCCAAGCAACACGGCAGCCAGATCGACGTGGATCTCGTCGAGCAGCCCGGCGTCCAGGCACTGCTGGATCGTGTGGGCGCCGTGCACTCCCACGGACTTCGGTGCGGCCGCCGACTTCGCCCGGGCAACGGCGCTTTCGATGCCGTCAGTGACGAACTCGACTGTGGAGCCGGGCCGCGGCCAGCCGTCGGGAACGCTATGGGTGACGACGAACGCGGGTATGTCCCAGGGGTGCTGGCCGCCCCAGCCGTCGGCGCGCTCGAACGTGCGCCGACCGGTGAGCATGGCGCCGACCTCTGCCGTCAAGCCCCTCAGGTGCTCGGCGCTCGGCGCCGAGACGTGGAACGTCATGCCCGCACTCGTGCTCGCCGTCGGTACCTCGACGTCGCCCGAGAAGTACCAGTCGAAGACCTCGGCGACCCCGTCATCGGCGTCGGCGACGTACCCGTCGAGAGACATCGACATGATGGCGATCACGTTGGTCATGGTGCAGCTCCTCTCGGGAGGCAGCGCTCGCGCGGCCGCGGCGTCTAGGGCGTTTCGTCGTGCTTCAGACGCGACTGCCGCCAGGAAGTCATCGGTGCATCCGCTCACTGGGCCTCCGTCAGCCGCCGGAGCTCATCGTCGGAGAGCGAAGCAAGCTTCTTCGGCACGACCATGCGCCAGGCGTCGAAGACGAGCTCGCGAAGCTCGTCCTTGTCGATTGCCTCCAGGCGAACGACCAGCCACTGATAGCGCAGGTCGGACGGCTTCGGGCGCAGGAACCTGTCCGGAAACGTCTCGAGCGCAGCTTCGCGCTCCTCCTTCGGAAAGGCGAAGCCCATCAGCGCCTCGTCACGCGAGAAGGCCAGGTAGACGATCCGTCCGACGCGGAACTTGACCCGGCCCCGGACGAAGACCTCGTACGACCGCGGCAGGCCCGCCGTCAGATCGCGCACGTCGTTGATCCTCACGGCCATCTCGCGACGAGGTTAGGTCACGAGGGTCGCCGAGCGCGCGCGCGTGAGCGCCCCGCCTACTTCGCGATCTCCCAGACGTGCCCGCCGGGATCGCGGAAGCTCGCGGTGCGGATCCCCCACGGCCGGTCCAGCGGCCCGTTGAGGAGCTCGACGCCACGTCGTCCCAGCTCGTCGCACATCGCGTCGACGTCGTCGACGCCGAGCGTGAACTGGAACCGGACCCCTGTCTCGGGCGATGCGACCGGCGCAGGCTCGACGAGCTCCGTCGCCTCCGTCGCCTGCAGCAGGTTGACGAGCGTGTCGCCGAACTTGAAGACCGCCGAGGCCTCGTCCTCGTAGAAGACCGGCAGCCCGAACACCTCGACGTAGAAGCGCCGCGCCGCCTCGAGATCCTCCACGAACAGCGTGACGGCCGAGATCGCTCCCGGCCAACCTTCCAGCTCCGGCTCGCTCATCCCGTACCTCCTCGTAGGCGTTGTCGCCTACGACCCGGCACACGGGCGCAACTCATCGGTGGCGGGTGCGTATCAGCCCGCGGCGCTGAAGCGTTCGAAGCGGATCGCGAGTCGCCGGGGCTCGGGCGCGAGCGGCGCCGAGCGGGTGCCGCGATCGTCGAGCCGTGGAAGCCTTTCAGGACGTCCAGCATGGGACCGTCGTCGTCGTCGAACAGGCGCGCCGAGACGTGGACGCGTAGATCAGGAGCGACGCCGACGAGGTCCTCGTCGAAGGCGCGATGATGGATCGAGCAGAGGCTCAGGCCGTTCGAAACGACGGGTTCGCCCAGCTCCTCGGCGTCGCCGACGATGTGAGCCGCGTCGAGCAGCCGCACCTCGCGGAGCCGGCAAATCGCGCATCGGTCGCTGTAGGCGGGAAGCACGACGCCACGGAACTGCGCCTGGTGGATGCGGTGCTTGACCTCGCGCACGACGTAGCGTCGCTCGATCTCGTCCGGGATGTGGACGGCCTCGCGCTCGTCGTACGGCCCGCGCATCTTCCCGAACGTCAGCAGGACACGAAGCTCCTCGGGCTCGTCACGCTCGATGTAGGTCGGGTAGATCCGTTGGTAGGGGTTTGGGCGCGAACCGACGAAGTACACGATCGGGACGTCGAGCAGGTGTGCGCTCCGCAGCCAGCGGTTGAAGTGGTTGTCCGGATCCTCACCCTGGTATCGGTAGAGAACGCCGTCCGGCGTCTGCTCGTCTCGGTACCGGATCTGCTTCGGCGAACTGTTGACGGAGAGCGCTGCGGGCCCGCTCTGGGCGCGAGAGCGGTAGATGCCATACGCCTTGTTGAGGAAGGGAACACGCCGGCCGCGGAAGTTGAACCCCTCGGCGAGCGTCGCGTACGGGACGTCGGCTCCCCATTTCGCCTGCAGCACGTCGAGCGCCCGAAGCAGGCGCTCCTGACGTCGTCGTCCCGCACGACCGGATTCTCGGATGGATCGCGACGAGCGTCAAAGCTCGGGCCGAGTAGCGCGTGTGCGGCCCTCGTGGGAGTGCCCTGCCGCGCGCGCACTTCGACGGGCGCGTCTTCGGCTAGCGTCGTCCAGCCGTGGGCTCGAGCTCCCCTTCTCTCCGGCGCAACCGGGACTTCCTGCTCCTGCAGTTGGGGCAACTGTTCTCGCAGTCGGGAACGCAGGTGGCGTCGATCGCCTACCCGCTCCTCGTGCTCGGCCTCACGGGGTCGGCCACGCAGGCCGGGATCGTCGGCTTCGCACGGCTCGCCTCGAGCGCCGTGTTCGCGCTGCCCGCAGGCCTCGTTGCGGACCGCTGGAATCGCAAGGGGCTGATGATCGCCTCCGACGTCCTGCGGCTCGCGACGATGTCCGCGCTCGCGGCGACGATCGTGACCGGGGAGGTCACCTTCTGGATGATCTCGCTTGCCGCCTTCCTGGAGGGGACCGGCGCGTCGTTCTTCCAAGCCTCCGAGTCCGGTGCGATGCGCTCGGTCGTACCTGCCGATCAGCTTCCGGCCGCGATCAACGTCGTGACGGGCCGACGGGCGGCGATCAACGTCGCGGGACCGCCTCTCGGCGGGGCGCTTTTCGGGCTCGCGCGCTCGCTTCCGTTCATCGCCGACGCGGTCTCGTACGCCTTCTCCACCGTCTTCCTCCTCCTCATGCGCACGCCGTTCCAGGAGGAGCGCGACGAGGAGGCGGGGCGTCTCCGGGAGCAGCTCCTCGAGGGCTTTCGTTTCCTTTGGCACCACCCGTTCCTGCGCGTGACGACGCTCGTCTTCGCGCCGCTCGGCTTCGTGGCGCTCGGGTACACGCTTGCGCTCGTCGTCATCGCCGAGGAGGAGGGGCTCTCCGGGGCCGCGGTCGGGGCGCTCGTCGCCTCGTTCGGCGTGGGCGTGCTCGTCGGCTCCGCCATCTCACCGCAGATCCGCAGGGCGCTTCCGACGCGTGCCGTGCTCCTGCTCGAGCTCTGGATGTGGCCGATCCCGCTCCTCTTCGTCCTGTGGCCGAACGTCTACGTGCTCGCGGCGAGCCTCGTCCCGGCCGCCCTGGCGATCCCCTCGACCGACTCGGTCGTCATCGGGTATCAGCTGGCGCTCACGCCGGACCGTCTCGTCGGCCGGGTCGGAAGTGTGTTCCGGACGGTCGTCCTGCTCGTCGCTCCGGTCGGTCCGCTCGTCGCCGGCTTCCTCCTGAGCGAGACATCACCGCGGCTCGCCGTCGGCTTCTTCGTCGTGGTCGCCGTTCTCGCCGCGATCGTCGCCACGGTCAGTCCCGCCCTTCGCGTCATGCCGAGCCTGGGCGACCGAAAGCTCGAGACCGAGGATTCGGCGGCTGCGCCCGAGCCCGCGTCGTAGGCCGCGGGACACGTCGGAGCGCGGAAACGGCGACCCACGGCGAAGGAGCCGCGTCTCCGCGGCTCCTTCGTGCTCGAGTGTCAGCCAGCGCTACGAGCAGCCGGTGTTCGTCCCGCAGTCGCGGCACGTGTAGCAGCTGCCCGTCCTGACCATGCGGCCGCCGCACTTCGCGCACTCGACGGCGTCCTCCCACTGGTTGAAGAGCGCCGTCTGGCCGGGCGGAGGCGCATCGAGCGCAGCCACCGCCGCCTGCGCGTCCGAGCCCGAGTCGCTGTACGCCGCCGCGAGGCGCGCCTTCACCTCGGCGGTGAGGATGCCGGCCTCCTCCTGCTGGTCGGTGGAGAGGAACTTCTTCCCCATCCAGCGGAAGATGTAGTCGACGATCGACTTCGCGACGCGGATGTCCGGGTCGTTCGTCATGCCCGAGGGCTCGAAGCGCATGTGGCTGAACTTCGAGACGTACACCTCGAGCGGCACGCCGTACTGGAGGCCGAGGGAGACGGAGATCATGAACGAGTTCATGAGGCCGGCGAGGGTCGTCCCCTCCTTCGCGATGTCCACGAAGATGTCGCCGGGCGTCCCGTCGTCGAAGAGTCCGACGTGGATGTAGCCCTCGTACTCGCCGACCTTGAACTTGCGGCCGACCTCGACGCGGTCGTCGGGGAGCCGGCGGCGCTGCGGTAGCGGCGAGACGACGCCGGCGATCGGCGCGAGCGTCGTCGCCCCTGCGTCGGCCTTCCCCGAGAGCGGCTGCGCGACCTTGCAGTTGTCGCGGTAGATCGCGATCGCCTTCACGCCGAGCTGCCAGGACTCGATCAGGAGCTGCGAGATCTCGTCGACCGTGACCTCCTCGGGGAGGTTCACCGTCTTCGAGATCGCGCCCGAGATGAAGGGCTGGACCGCGCCCATCATCTTCACGTGGCCCATGTAGTGGATCGCGCGGTCGCCGATCGCGCAGTCGAAGACGGGGTAGTGCTCGGTCTTGACGTACGGGGCGCCGACGATCGTGTTCCGCTCGTCGATGTACGCGGTGATCTCCTCGGTCTCGTTGGTCGCGTACCCGAGCTCGCCGAGCGACATCGGGACGGTCTTGTTCACGATCGTGATCTCGCCGCCGCCGACGAGCTTCTTCGACTTCACGAGCGAGAAGTCGGGCTCGACCCCGGTCGTGTCGCAGTCCATCATGAAGCTGATCGTCCCGGTCGGGGCGAGGACGGTCGCCTGCGCGTTCCTCCACCCGGCGACCTCGCCCAGGTCGAGCGCCTCGTCCCACGCGCGCCGCGCCGCGGCCAGCAGGTCGTCGGGCACCGAGCTGGCGTGGTCGATGTTGCCGACCGCGGCGCGGTGCTTCGCGATGACGCCGGTCATCGCCGCCGCGTTCGGCCGGTAGCCCGCGAACGGCCCCATGCGCTTCGCGACCTGCGCGGACTTGCGGTACGCGCGGCCGGTCATGAGGGCAGTGATGGCGGCCGCATAGGCCCGACCCTCGTCGGAGTCGTACGGGAGCCCGCGCGCCATCAGGAGAGCGCCGAGGTTCGCGTAGCCGAGACCGAGCTGCCGGTAGGCCTTCGCGTTCTTCTCGATCTCCGGTGTCGGGTACGAGGAGTAGCCGACCGCGATCTCTTGTGCGAGGAAGACGACGTCGACCGCGTGCTCGAAGGCCTCGAGGTCGAGCTCGCCGTCCTCCTTCCGGAACTTGAGCAGGTTGAGCGAGGCGAGGTTGCACGCGGAGTCGTCGATCGACATGTACTCCGAGCACGGGTTCGAGGCGTTGATGCGGCTCGTGTTGGGGAGCGTGTGCCAGTTGTTGATCGTGGTGTCGTACTGGACACCGGGGTCGGCGCACTCCCACGCGGCCTCGGCCATCTGCCGGAGCAGCGAGCGGGCCTCGGTCGTCTCGACGACCGAGCCGTCGGTGCGTGCCGTGAGGTTCCATTCCTTGCCCTCGACGACCGCTTCCATGAAGGCATCCGTGACGCGGACCGAGTTGTTCGCGTTCTGGTACTGGATCGACGCCCAGTCGGGCGAGTCGAGCGACATGTCGTAGCCCGCCGCCTCGAGGACGCGCGCCTTGCGCTCCTCCTTGGCCTTGCACCAGATGAACTCCTCGACGTCGGGGTGATCGACGTCGAGCACGACCATCTTCGCCGCACGCCGCGTCTTGCCGCCCGACTTGATCGTGCCGGCGGACGCGTCGGCGCCGCGCATGAAGCTGACCGGGCCGGAGGCGTAGCCGCCCTTCGAGAGCTGCTCCTTCGAGGACCGGAGCCTGCTCAGGTTCACGCCTGAGCCCGAGCCGCCGCGGAAGATGATCCCCTCGCGCCGGATCCAGTCCAGGATCGACTCCATCGAGTCGTCGATCGAGAGGATGAAGCAGGCGCTGCACTGCGGCTTCACCTCGAAGCCGACGTTGAACCAGACGGGCGAGTTGAAGGAGGCGTACTGGTTGACGAGGATCGCCTTCAGCTCGGCCTCGAAGGTGTCGGCCTCCTCGTCGCTTGCGAAGTAGCCGCCCTGGCGGCCCCAGCCGCCGATCGTGTCGACGACGCGGCCGACCATCTGCTTGACGGAGCGCTCGCGCTCGGGGGAGGCCATGCGGCCGCGGAAGTACTTCTGGGAGACGATGTTCGTCGCCGTCTGCGACCAGAACTTCGGGAACTCGACGTCCTTCTGCTCGAACGCGGGGCCGTCCTTGCCGGGGATGAACGCGTGGCGGAGCTCCCATTCGATCTCCTCGAACGGGTCGCGGCCGGGGATCGTGAAGTAGCGGCGCGCGGCGACGCTCGCCTCCTCCTCGACGACCGTGTTCACGACCTCTTCCTCGATCGCGGTCGTCTGGGGGGTCTCTTCTGCCTGCGGCGTCGTTGCCATCGCTTCCTCCCGGGCCGTGTCCGACATCAGGTCCTCCCGCCCGGATGGGCGACGTGCGTCATGCGAGCGGACCCGGGATGGTAGGGCGGCCGTCGGATGGCACTATTTTCACGCAATTTGCAGGTATTTCGGCAGGTCGGCACGACCTCGACATTGTAGCTTCCGCCGCTCCTACGGCCGCGTCAGGGCCGGTGGCGTCGAACGCGCGTCCGCAGTGCGAGCCACACGGCACACCCCGCGAGCAGCCCGGTGGCGGCGACGGCGAGCGCGGGCACGAGGACGGAGGACGACGACGGGGCCGTCCGGCCAGTCGGACCGGGCTGCCCCGAGCGGGCGGCGCTCTGCAGCGCGCGCTCGATCTCCTCCTGCGCGTTCGTGTAGTCGCGGAGGTCGGGAGGGAGGCTCTCCACTGCGACCTGGTAGCACTCGAGCTCGTACGTGCGGTCGATGCGGCCGTCCGCGCGCCAGTCCCCCAGCACCTGCTGGTCGCACGACGCCGCGACAGCCGGCTCGGCGAGGCCAAACGCCGTCAGCGACGCGACTGCGACGAGCTGGGCGGCGGCGAGGCTTGCGACGGCACGCACGATTGCGCCGGGCGCATACCCGTTGCCAGGCGCCCCGAAACGAGCATCGGGCTAGCCGGCGAAGTCGTCCGGCGGGAGCTCGTCGTGCGCGGCCTGACGCCGGCGCGAGAGGTACCCGAGCCCGCCGGCCGCGAGCAGCGCGATCGACATCCCGCCGAGGACGAGGAGCGGGATCGGGACCGAGGAGGGGGCGGAAGTGTCCACCTCGGGCGCGGCGACCTCGCCGCCGCCCGTGCCGGAGCCGTTCGGGTCGTCCGGCCCACCGGAGCCCGGGCCGCCGGGAACGATCGTGCCACCGGACGAGCCGGGGGACGGGTCACGCCCGCCCGGGGCGAGCTGGCCGCGCAGCGCGCTCTGCAGCGCACGGTTGATGACCTGCTCGGCGTCCGCGTAGTCGCGCAAGTCGTCCGGGATCGCGTCGATCGCGTCCTCGTAGCAATGGAGCGGGTACAGGCGGTCGATGCGCCCGTTGTCGAACCAGTCCGCGAGCACCTTGTCCCCGCACACCGTCTTCGCCGCGGCGTCGGCCGGGGCCGACAGCGCGAGTGCGACGAACGCGCTCGCGAGCGCGGCGAGCGCCGCTACGAGCGCATACGCGGTGCGGGAGTTGGGCTGGGGCGGTGTCACAGGGGGCTGCCGGAAGGACGCTTGCTCGAGTCTTCCGGCTCGAGGTGATCCGGGCGTTTGGGCAGAGTAAACGATCTGTTAGACGGAACCCTCGTTTACCCTGCCTGGGCGGCCAACAAACGGCTGTGTCGATGGTAGCGTCGCCCGCCATGGACCGGGCGCGTGAGCCGTCGAGCGGCGCGGCCGGGTCCAGCGGGCTCCTCTTCGCCGGGCTCGTCGGCATGGTCGTCCTCTGGGCGGCGCTCGCGGGCGACGCGTCCGCCTTCGGCGCGGTACTTCCCGTCGGAGGCGCGGCAGTCGTCCTCCTGCTCGGAGCGGTCGTCGCGATGGCGCTCGGGCGCCTCTCCTCGCCGCGGGTCGGGCGCTCGGGAGCGGTGCTCGTCGCTGTCACGGTCGCGCTCGTCGCCTGGACCGGCGTGACGGTGGCCTGGTCGATCGTCCCCGACCGGAGCTGGGACGTCTTCAACAAGGGGCTCGCGTACGCCGCCTTCCTCGGGCTCGGGATCGTGCTTGCGGGGCTCGCGGGACGCTCGGCGGCGCGCTGCGGCGCGTCGCTCCTCGCCCTCGTCACCGCCGTCGTGCTCGTCTGGGCGCTGCTGGCGAAGGCCGTCCCCTCGCTCGACCCCGAGGGCGACCGCGTTGCTCGCCTGCGCGAGCCGGTCGGGTACTGGAACGCGCTCGCGCTCTTGGCCGACCTGGCGATCGTGCTCGGGCTCTGGCTCGGGGCGCCGCCGGAACGCCGCGCGCCCGTGCGCATCGCTGGCGCGCTGCTCGCGTACGCGGCGACGCTCGCGCTGCTGCTCACGCTCTCGCGTGCAGGAATGGTCGCGGGAGCGGCGGTCGTCGCCCTGTGGCTCGTGCTCTCGCGCGAACGGGTCGCTGGCGGCCTCCTGCTCGCCGCCTCGGCCGGGCCCGCCCTGCTCGTGGGCGCGTGGGCGTTCACCCGCCCCGCGCTCGTCGAGGACGTCGCCCTGCGCGCCGACCGCGAGGCGGACGGGGCGGTGTTCGGGGTGCTGGCGCTCGCGGGCGCGGCGCTCGCCGTCCTGCTCGTTGGCCTCGTCGTGCCCAGGCTCGGCGAATCGGCGCGCCGCCGGAGTACCCGCGCTCTCGTCACGATCGCCGTTCTCTGCGTCGTCGGAGCGGTGGTCGCGCTCGGCGTCGGGGTTGCCGACGCGGTCTCCTCCGGGCGCTCCTGCTCGGAGGTCGTCAACGACCCGGGCCGGCTGGGCTCGCTCGATCCCAACAACCGCTGGTGCTGGTGGAACGAAGCGTGGGACGTGTACGCGGGCAATGCCCCTGAGGGCGCTGGAGCCGGCTCGTTCGAGGTCGCGCGCAAGCGCTACCGGGTCGATGCGCGCAACGTTCTCCAGCCCCACAGCGTCCCGCTGCAGCAGCTCGCCGACGGAGGCCTCGTCGCGCTCGGCCTCTTCGTCCTGCTGGTCGCGTCCGGGGCGTGGGTGTGCGCCTGTGCCGTCCGGCGGCTCGAGGGCGACGAGCGCGCGGC
Source organism: Gaiellaceae bacterium (assembly GCA_035698005.1). Lineage (GTDB taxonomy): Bacteria > Actinomycetota > Thermoleophilia > Gaiellales > Gaiellaceae > GMQP-bins7. The sequence continues at coordinate 12,652 of DASSCD010000147.1, forward strand.
TGCAATCGCCCTCGTGGCGGCCCCGGCGGCGTACCTCCTGCACGCGGTCGTCGACTACAGCTGGGACTTCCTGGCGGTGACGGCGCCCACGCTCCTCGCGCTCGGGGTGCTGGCCGCCGCGGGTCGTGTCCCCCCGCGGGGTCGCACGGGCGCCCTGGCTCGCCGCCGGTGCCGCTGTCGCCGCCCTCGTCGTGCTCGTGTCCTTCTCGATGCCGCGGCTCGCCGACCGTGCGGTGCGCGAGTCGACACGCGCGCTCGACGACGGCGACTTCGGCCGCGCTCGCGACCGGGCGCAGTGGGCGCGGTTCCTCAACCCGCTCTCGGTGGAGCCGCTGTGGGCGCTCGCCCGGCTGGAGGAGCGCCGCGGGATCCTGCGCAGGGCCGAGGGCCGCTACGTGCAGGCGACCGAGCTGCAGCCGGACAACCCGGAGACGTGGTACGCGCTCGGCCTCTTCGAGTTCGAGGCGCGGCAGCGGATGTGCGCCGCGTACACGTTCCTCAACGAGTCCTGGACGCGCGACCCGTCCGGGAGCCAGTGGATCCCCGGCGGCCCGCTGGACGTCGCCCGCGACGCGGTGAACGCGGGCGCCTGCGAGCGCTCCTAGGCGCAAGGCCGGACGTTCCCGAGCGGGAACGTCCGGTCGCGCGAGGCCCTGAAGGCGTCGGCTCGCCGCCGCGGCGTTCGTGACCAGGCAGGCGTGTATCGAGCTAGCCGCCGAGGATGAAGACGACCTGCGCGCGGCCGAGGTCACCAGCGCGCATCCCGTCGAGCGGCCCGACCTGCTTCACGCCGAGGTCCTTCGCGAGCCGTCGACCCTCGCCCCCGAACCCCGGCCGGTACATGACGATGCTGCGCGCGAAGTCGCTCCGCGAGGCGTTGCCGACGCGCCCGATCTTGTAGCCGCGGTGCCTCACCTGCGACGCCGCAGCCGCCGCCGCGCCCGTGCGTCCGTTCCCGTTGAGGACGAGGACAACGGTGGCGGAGCGCGGGCGCTTGGCGGCGGGGGCTGGCTCGGGCTTGCGGGCCGCGGGCTTCTGCGCGTCGGGGGGCGAGGCGAGCGCGTGGTCCTTCGCCTCGACCTGGAGGCGCGCGGAGGCGGCGTCGAGGAGCGCGCCGCCGCCGATGAGGAGCAGGAGGACGAGCTCGAGCGCGGCGATCGCGACCGCGACGTAGGCGGCGGTGCGCCAGGGGCGGACGAGGGCTTCGGTCGCGCTCAGCGGGTGGTCCACGTGCGCTCGTTTCGCCCATCGGCGCGGCACTCCTTCCAGGCGCCGAACTACCCTTGCGCGGTGCGCGTGCTCCGGCACCCGGCTGGGACGTTCGTCGGCATCCGGGTCGCCTACCTCGTGGGAATCGCCCTCGCCTTCGTGTGGGTGCCGCCGTCGACGAGCGTCGTCCTCTCTCACGGCGCATACGATCCGATTACCGACTACCTCTTCGGCGCCTTCGCGCAGTGGGACAGCGACTGGTACCTCGAGATCGCGGACCACGGCTACCGGGAGGAGTCGGCCGCGTTCTTCCCTCTCTACCCCGGCCTCGTCCGCGCGCTCGAGCTCGTCTTCGGTTCGCACCTCGTCGCGGGCGTCGTCCTCTCGCTGGCGGCGGCGGGTACCGGGGCATGGGCGCTGTACGCGATCGCGAAGCACGTGGCCGGGGAGGCGGTGGCGAGGGACAGCGTCCTGCTGCTCGCGCTCTACCCGACCGCGTTCGTCTTCACGTCTGCGTACTCGGAAGGGCTCTTCCTCGCCTTGGCGACGACGTCGTTCCTGGCGGGGCTCCGGAGGCGGCCCTGGCTCGCGGGTCTCCTCGCGGGGCTCGCGGTCGCGACGCGGCTGGCGGGGCTCGCGCTCGTGCCCGCGCTCGTCGCGCTCCTCTGGCCGAGGACGCGGGCGCAGATCGCGCAGCTCGCGCCGGTCGTACTGCTCCCGCTGATGGGGCTCGCTTCCGTCGCGCTCGTGTTCGACCGCGCCCTCGGCGACTCGCTCGCGTTCTCGCACGCGCAGAAGTTCTGGGATCGCGCGGCGTCGCCGCTCGGCCCGCTGGGCGGGATCTACGAGGGCGTGCGGGAGACCGTGCGCAACATCGACGGCCTCGACTCGCTCCCCGGCCGAGTCCGTGTGCCGGGCGAGCCGTTCTCCGTCGCGGACACGCTCGAGCTCCAGCAGGCGCAGCTCGCGCTCTTCAACCTCGTCGACCTGCTCGCCCTCGCCGTCGCGATCGCGCTCACCGTCGTCGCCTACCGGCGGCTCGGCCTCCCGTTCGCGCTCTTCTCCGCTACCGCGCTCGTCATCGCGACGTCGGCCCCGGGGGCGGCGATCCCGCTCCAGAGCATGGTCAGGTTCGTCATGGTCGACTTCCCGGTGCTGATCGCGGGCGCGATGCTCCTCGCCGGGAGACCGGCGTTACGCACGGGCACGCTTGTGATGCTAGGAGCCGTCGGCGCCGTCGCCGGGGCCGCGTTCGCCCGCAAGCTCTGGGTCGCCTGAGACCCACTCCCACGTCGCCTGCAGCCCGTCCTCGAGCTCGACCATCGCCCGGAACCCGAGCTCGGACGCGGCGAGCTCGGTGTCGAGCACGCTGCGCTGGAGCTCGCCGAGGCGTGCGGGTGCCTGCCCCGCCTGCTGCTCCGACCTCGCGATCCGGCGGCACAGCTCGTACAGTTCGACGACAGACGTCTCGCGCCCGGTCCCCACGTTGAAGACCCCACCGTCCTGGCCGAGGGCGGAGACGGTGGCACGGGCCACGTCCCCGACGTACACGTAGTCGCGCGTCTGCAGGCCGTCGCCGAAGATGCTCGCCTGCTCGCCGCG